>NZ_JBPCOU010000054.1:0-24834 GCF_050999895.1 Methyloceanibacter sp.
GGGCACGACCGCGGCCTTGAGGGCAATTTTGCCTTGTAGGTAATGGAACCAGCGCGTTCGCACGGTGGCTTACACCGGTCTTTGAAGTCGGCGCTGCTGTCAGTGGCTGTTATGCATCAGTGTTTCGAAATTACCCCGGGAGGACGACTGCAATCTTGCTTTTTGTGCGCCGCAATGACATATTGTTGCAACGCGGCATGGCTCTCCGGCCATGTTGCTGCCCTCCTTGGGCGTTTCCTCCCTAGACTTGGGCCGTTCGGAGCCTTTCGAACGGCCCCTTTTTTATGGGCAACCGATACTCCTTGCGGTGATTCAGGTAAAGCCTATTCGGCTGCGGCGCGGGGGGCGGCGAGCGTCGCCGCGCATGCAATCAGAGCGCGCACCATGAGTTCCAGGTCTGCCAGCAGCTTTGCAAAGCCTGCCGTTTTCTCGAAATTCGCCTCGTCCATGTAAAGAGCGCGGTTCACCTCGATCTGGAGGGTGTGCTGGCCGGCGTGCGGGCGGCCATAATGCTCGGTGATGTAGCCGCCGGCATAGGGCTTGTTGAGCGCGACCGCATAGCCAAGCTCCTTGAGCTTCATTGAAGCCGCGCGTGTCAGCTCGTTGCTGCACGAGGTGCCGTGGCGATCCCCGAGGACAAAGTCGGGACGTCCGCCGCCCTGCTCGGCAATCGGGTTGGATGGCATGGAGTGACAGTCGACCAGAAGGCAAAAACCGAACGCCGCGCGGGTTTCCTTGAGCAGCGCCAGGAGCGCCTCATGATAGGGGGTGTAGAGCCTGTTGATGCGCTCCAGCGCCGCGCTCACCGACAGCCGTTCGCGGTAGATTTCATCAGATTCCGAGACGATGCGGGCGATAGTGCCCAGTCCTCCCACCACCCGCACGGACTGCGTGTTGGCATAATGGGGGAGGCCGTCGTGAAACAGGATCGGATCGAGCTCGTAGGGCTCACGATTGGCGTCCAGATAGGCGCGAGGAAAGTGGGCATGAAGAAACGGAGCCCCGAGCCCAGGGACAAAGGCAAACAGCTCATCGACATAGGCATCTTCGGAGCGCCGCAGCGTGAGCGGATCCAGCTTCGACGAGGCTAGAAAAGCTGGTGGATAGACGCGGCCGCTATGGGGAGAATTAAAGACGAGAGGGACCTGAAGCTGAGTTGGGCGCGCCACGGTAAAAGGCGGCGACAGCTCGCTTTCGATGATTTCGGCCTCGCTTCGGCTCATCGCCAGTCCCTGAACTTTATGTACCCGTCTGGCTGGAATCGCCTGTAAACTCTGCCAATGAGAGTTGAACCTGTCCAGGCGTGTTCTGCCTTGTGCCGGGATCAAATAGACGCAATGATTTAACCGAGCTGGTGGGGACCAGACCATTAAGCCAAAGATGTCAAGTCAATCGGTCCTTTACTAAAGTTGTGTACGCCGGAAGGCGAGAGTTTGGGGGATTGAGGGATGGAAGCCAACGACCCGCGGGCGCGCAGCGTCCAGCGTATTCTACTGGCCGAAGATGACGAAGATATGCGCCGCTTTCTCGTGAAGGCGCTCGCCAAGGCCGGCTATGATGTCGTGTCGTTCGGCAACGGGGTCGACGCCTATGAGCGGCTTCAGGAAGAGCCGTTCACGCTGCTCCTCACCGATATCGTCATGCCGGAGATGGACGGCATCGAACTCGCGCGGCGCGCGAGCGAACTGGATCCCGATCTGAAGATCATGTTCATCACCGGCTTTGCGGCGGTCGCGCTCAACCCGGACAATAACGCGCCCAAAGATGCGAAAATTCTGTCCAAGCCGTTCCATTTGCGCGACCTCGTCGATCAGGTGGAGCGCATGCTTGCGGCGTGAGACGGGGCGTCGCGCTGACGGCTTGCCTTGCCGCCGCCGATCCCGGTATACCCACCCTCCAGACGTCGGGCGGTTAGCTCAGCGGTAGAGCACTACGTTGACATCGTAGGGGTCACTGGTTCGATCCCAGTACCGCCCACCATATTTCATTCACGCCCAGCGGCGGCCGGGGTCCATCAATATTGTGATAAGCGACTGCCCCGGGCCATCAGCCTCCAAAACTCCGCTTCTGTGTTAGGATTTCGGGAGGGGACGCATTCCAATGCAGCGGAATTATATAGGGTGGGGCTTAGTCCTACTGCGTCAGGCTGTCTTAAGGCTCCCGCGTCACATGCCCGAAATGCAATTGGAATGAGACCACGATATATTTAGATGATCCTACCTCGATGAGTTCCAGCAAAGGCGGTGAAAGGTTGGGGGAAGACAGTCAACTCACTCCCGACCAAGAACGCAGCTGGCGCCTGGAGTTCAAGAAGCTTGGACGCGACGCCGTTCGCGAACATCACCAAGACTTCCGGCCATTCGCCAAGCACGACCTAGCCGTGCAATGGCTGCGGGAGCGAGAGAAGAACGCAGAGCTTCGCAAGCGTGCGACGTACTGGGGTGGTGCCGCTATGCTCATACTCACCCTGGTTGGCGTCCTGGCGGCTGTAGCCACGCGCCTGTAGGCGCAGCCTTATAAACAGTCCCTCCGTAAGACCTGCTCACGAAGCGATCCCGTTGGATGGCCTCGATAGCCCATTGTTTGGCTTCAGGCGGCGGGCAAGTGCAACAAGGGTGGCATCGTCGCTCGGAGGCAGAGGAGCAGTAACTTGGGCGTGGTCATCCTGCATTGCGTCTCGCGTCGCTGATCAAATAGCTCGAGCTGAGCTAGGATTTTCGTGCCGAGTTCGAGGTAATGGTGGGCGTATCAAAGCCACGCGGCGGCGAAGGTCTTTGTTGATCACGTTCAGCGCCACCAAATCTCGGTGTTGGGCCGTCGCGCATGTGCGCCGTCCATCGCGGTCCGCAATAAGTCGTTGGATCGCTGCCGCTCCCGCAAGAGCTACGCTCTCCACACTCTCATCCGGATTTCCGTCTGAAATCGCGTGTGCTTTGCTCGCGATAGAATTTGGCCCTCGGCCATTGCTGCAAAGCTCCTCTGTCTAAACGGGCCTCGAAGCGCAGGTTGTTCGAGCGAAAGTGCAAAATTGTGGAATTTCTCGCGCGTTTTCGTTTTTTCTTTGCCTACGATCGTCCGCTGGGAACTTCGTGCGAGCAGCGGGCAGACATCGTGCAAGAGCTATCGCTCCGGGGCATGCGCCCCCTTTGAAAGCGCCGTGGTTCGAAGTCCCTGTGTGTGGCTCATGGGGTAGCATTCCCACGGATTCCACGCCGTGGCGGCGTTGACCGGGTCCTTTATTGCGATAGGCTCGGGCCCGGTGTTGCGTCGCGCGGGGGCGGATTTTGCGCCGGTCTGGCCTAGTCGTCGTCTTGGCTCGCATCGGCTTCGTTGCCGTGTTGCTGCTGGCCGTTCTAGGCGTTGCTCTCGCGGTGCTTTATACCGCGCCATTCGAGCCCTGGCGCCGCGCCAAAGCCGAGCAGCTGCTGGGCGACGCGATCGGTCTCAACACGACGATCAACGGCCCCGTCGATCTCGGTTTCAGCCTCGATCCCACCGTCTCTCTCTCCGGCATCGTTGGCGACCGCGCTGACCTTGCGACCGACGTAAAGGCCGTCACGGCGGACCGGCTGATTTTCAACATTTCAATTCCCGCGCTGTTTGCCGGCCAGGTTCGGCTGACAGAGGTCGCCGTCGATGCGCTGAAGGTGGATATCGACGTCCCCACCGACGCTGATGCCGCCAAGGCAGGGCGCAAGGAGGATGACGGCCTCGCCCTTGACGAGTTCCTCCAGGATTTCGTGCGCTCCCGTTTCGCAGGCGATGTGACCGTTCACGGCCTCGATCTCAACTACAACAATCAGGAGAGCGGCTTTGCCTTGCGCTACGCGCTCGACGAGATCGGCGCGACGCCAGCGGCAGACGGCAAAGTAGAGATCGAAGGTTCGGGCAGCATCAACGGCGAGCCCTGGAAGATTCAAGGCGATGTCGCGCCGCCCGCAGAGGATTCCGAGCGGCGCAATTTCACGCTGACCGCGACGCAAGCCGGTCTCATCAGCACGCTCAGCGGACTCTATATTTTCGATGACGACGCCGATCGCATCGACGCGAAGCTCACTGGAAACTCTCCCGCGCTCAGCCGTCCTCTCGACGTATACGATATCAAGGGCGATCTCGATGGAAACGGGGAAATTTCCGCGCGCTTTTCCGGGGCCCTCGGCGAGATTGCGATGTCGGAGCTGGGCCTCAAGCTGAACTTCAAGAATGGCGATGGGTTGCAGCTCACCGGCGGCGTCGCCGACTTCGTCGCCGGCACCGGCTTTGATCTGGCTTTGACGGGAACGCTCGTGCCGCAGGCCCCGAAGCAGGGTCAGGAGAAGCCGCTCTACGATCTGGGCGTCACAGGGTTCACGGGCCGCATTGCCGGGTCGATCGACGGCGTACTCGTGCGCGACTTCCACGTCACGACGAGTTCGGTGAAGGCGGAGCTGCACGAGTTCGGACCGATCAGCGCGGACCGTGTCTGGAAAGATCCCGAAGGCCGTCTCGGCCTTTACGGCGTCAAAGTGCTTGCCGGCGACCCCGCTTATCCAAGCGTAAAGATGGCCGGCACCGTGAAGGATATCCTTCAGCTTCAAGGCGTTAAGCTTAAAGGCACGATCGACTTTCGCACCGCCGATTTCCTCGATCTGGCCGCGGAGGAAAACGCCGAGAAGCTCGGACATCTCAAGGGCGTCGTCGCGATCTCCGATGCCGACGGGTCGTTTGGCTTGGAGGCCTTCACCGCGGAGGTCGTGGGCAGCGCGCTGATCGCGCTGAAGGTCAGTCTCGTTCTCGACGATCTCAAGAATGCCGACGAGCTCCTTTTCAATACCCATCTCGACGTGAAAAATTTCAAGGCCTTTGCCGCCACGCTTGGGACCGACGTCGAAGATCTGGGAGCGGTCAAGTTCAACGGCAAGGTCGCCGGGAGCAATGAGCGGATCAGCGCCACGGGCACCACGCTTGTCGGTCAGACCGCCATCACGGGAACGCTGACCGGCGCGTTCGACAAGGGGCGTCCGGTGCTCGGCGGCGACATCGCGACGCCGATCCTGCATTTGTCGGACCTGACGAAGCTCGTCTCGATCCGGTCGGTCTATCTCGCCAATGTCGACGACACCGACACCGACATTTTCGACTACTCCAAAGTATGGGAGTCGCTGTTCGTCGATTTGCAGATCAAGGTCGCGAAGATCGCGGGCGGTGGCGACGGCGCCAGCAATATTCAGGGCCGCGTGACCTACGCCACCGGGATGGTCGGGCTTGATCCCCTTACAATGACGTTTCTCGGCGGCAAGGCTTCGGCCAGCGGCAAGATCGACACGACGGCCAAGGAGAAGAGCTTCGCCTTGAAGGGACGCGTCGACAATCTGCGCATCGGTTCGGTGCTGAAGGAAATGAAAGTCGACTATCCCGTCGGCGGCGCCTTGCACATGGCCTATGATCTCACCGGCTCCGGCGACAGCATGGCCAAGATCCCGAAAACGCTGGGGGGCAGTCTGTCCGTCAATCTCCGCAATGGCTGGCTCGGGACGAGCCTGCTCGACTTGGCCGGTCTCAGCCTTCCCGCTTGGCTTTTGACGAGGACCTCTCATGGCAACTCGGCGAATATTGTCTGTTTCGTCGCCCCCGTCGCCTTCACGAACGGCAAAGGCGTGACGCATGCGCTTGTCATGGAGACCAACGACGTCCAGGTGGTCGGGGTCGGTTTTATGGATTTCCGTAGCGACAGCATCGATCTCCGCTTCAAGCCCAAGGCGCTTCGCGAGCAATTCCTCAAAATCGCGCAGCCATTCGCCGTCCAGGGGTCCTTAAGCCGCCCACGGCTGCAGCTGACAGGCGCGCCTGTGGCGGGGGCCGTCACCGATGTGCTGAGCTTCCCCTTCAACCTGCTCGAAACCATTCTCCAGCCCGACGCCAAGGAGCCGGGGCGGACGCCCTGCCGCATCGTGCACTCTGCGGTCGCTCGCGGCGCCGGCAATGCGGTAAAGGGCGGGGGCCGTCCGGGCAGCCTGCTCAGACTGCCCTTCATCGGGCGCTAATTTCGTGGGTCTTAAGGCACCGAAGCAAAAATGGCTGAATTCGGTCTCTACTCTTTCAGATGCCGCGTTGACAGAAAGCACGCGGCTTTCTATGTTCCGCGCTCATTTGCGGCCGGTTTTACCGGCCATAATTTTTAAGAACGGTTGTGCCCTGCCATGAAGATCAAAAATTCGCTCCGGTCACTGCGCAAGCGCCATCGCGACAATCGCTTGGTGCGCCGGAAGGGCCGCATCTACGTCATCAACAAGACCAATCGCCGCTTCAAGGCGAGGCAGGGCTAAGACTCAGGTCTTTGGCCATGCGGGGCCGGGCTATGCTATTCTGGCGGCCCGAAGCCCTTACGCATCCTCGGTTCATGACTGAAACCAAGCGACATTGGCTTGTGCTATTCCTTGCCGCCACGGTGCTCACGGTCGGCCCCGGCATTGGGCGTGCCGCAGCCCAAGATTTGGATATTCCGAGCCTCGAATTTCCCGACCTGGACAAAGGCGGCCTCGGCGCCGACGACCTGGAAGGCGAGGATCTCGAAGGCGAGGATCTAGACGGCATGCCGCGCCTCCCGCCCGATGAGCGAGAAGGGCCGCCGCCGCGCTCCACGGAAGAGAGCAAGCAAGACCGGCTCGGTCAGCCGGCGGAGGAGCCCGCTCCCCTGACGCTTGCAGATCGCTCGAAGAGGCTCGAGCAGCTCTACGACCGGCTGGGCGCAGCCTCGGACTCAAAAGCCGCCGAGCCGTTGGTAAAGGCGATCCAGGACGCTTGGAATCACTCCGGCACCGAAACGGTCGATCTGCTCATCAGCCGCGCGGCTCAATTCGCCAAAGAAACAGATTTCGATCTCGCGATGGAAATTCTCGATGCCACCGTCGAGATTGCGCCCGAGAGCGCCGAGGCGTGGCATCAGCGCGCCGTGATCAATTTCATGCGTCAGGACTATCAGAGTGCACTCGCCGATTTGCGCCGCGCGCTCAGTCGCGACGAGCGGCATTTCGAGGCGCTCAACAATCTGGGCGTCGTGTTCGAGGCGATGGGGGAGAAGAAGGCCGCCTTGCAAGCCTATCGCAAGGCTCTGAAAGTGAATCCGTTTCTGGATACCACGCGAGACTCGGAAGAGAAGCTGTCGCGTGAGGTCGAAGGGCAGGGGATCTAGCTAGACGCGCTCGAAATCGTCGTCGCCGACAAAGGCCATGCGCAGCAAATTGGTGGCGCCAGGCGTTCCAAGCGGCACGCCCGCGGTAATGATCACGCGCTGTCCTGGGAGCGCGAAGCCCTCCTGATATGCAATGCGGCAGGCCTTGGCGACCATGTCTTCGAGATCGCGCGGGTCATCGGTGAGCACGCAATGCAAGCCCCACACGATCGCGAGTTTCCGTCCCGTCGCGGGGATGGGAGTCAAGGCAATGATGGGCTGCGGCGGCCGCTCGCGCGCGGCGCGTTGGCTGGTCGTGCCGGAGGCGGTGTAGCAGATGATCGCCGCCAGATTGAGAGTCTCGGCGACGGTTCGTGCGGCCGCGGAGATCGCATCGGCGCCGGTGGCCTCGGGAGGAATGCGTTGGGCATGGATGATGGCCTCGTAGAGCGGGTCGCGCTCCACCTCGATGGCGACGCGATCCATGGTCGCCACCGCCTCGACCGGATATTTGCCGACGGCCGATTCGGCTGACAGCATCACGGCATCGGCGCCCTCGAACACGGCGGTTGCAACATCGGACACCTCCGCGCGCGTGGGGGCCGGGGCGAGAATCATCGATTCCAGCATCTGCGTGGCGACGACAACGGGCTTGCCGGCGAGGCGCGCCGCACGAGTGATCTGCTTTTGCAAGCCGGGGACCTTTTCAACCGGCATTTCCACGCCGAGATCGCCGCGCGCCACCATGATGCCGTCGGCGAGGTCGATGATGTGGGCCAAATGGCTAAGCGCCGACGGCTTTTCGATCTTCGCCATGATGGCAGCGCGGCCGCGCGCGAGCTTGCGCGCTTTGACGATATCGTCGGCGCGCTGCACGAAAGAGAGCGCGACCCACGCCACGCCCAAATTGAGCGCATATTCGACGTCGGAGAGGTCCTTCTCGGTCATCGCCGCAAGCGGGATCACGGTGTCGGGAAGACTGATGCCTTTGCGGCTTGTAAGCATGCCGCTGGTCAGGACCTCGGCGTCGATACGAACCTCGCTTGCCTCCAGGACGCGCAGCCTGAACTTGCCGTCATCGAGGAGGAGCGTATGTCCGGGCTTCACCGCCTCGAAGATCTCCGGATGCGGAAGGTGCACGCGGCCGAGGCCGCCAACGGATTCGCGGCGCACGAAGCTCAAAATATCGCCTTCGGTGAGCCGGATCGCGCCTGAGTCGAATTTCCCGATGCGGAGTTTGGGGCCTTGCAGATCCACCAGCATCCCGATGGGGCGGCTAAACTCGGCTTCCACCTTGCGCACGATCGCGTGCACGTCGCGCAACGCGTCATGCGAGGTGTGACTCATATTGATGCGGAAGACGTCGGCGCCCGCCTCGAACAGGGCGCGGATGGTTTCTTCGTTGTTGGAGGCAGGACCGAGGGTGGCGACGATCTTGACCCGGCGATTGCGCCTCATTGACTCTTCGCTTCGCCGTCGGGATCGGTGAGGCGCACGGTCCAGTCGCGCTCCTCGCCCGTGTCCACCTCAAAAAATCCGGTGCGCTTGTAACCGCGCTTCACGCAGTCGCCGGTGTCACGGATGGTGAAAGACTTGTCGTCGGTGCACATAGAGAGGTCGCCGCCCCACTCGCCACCGCGATCATAGTCGATGGCGTGAATATAATAGAACCGGCCGATGAGCATGCCTTTGAGCAGGGTCTCGCAAGTATGCGAGGCCACGTTCCACCACCCCTCGGTGGCCCAGCCGTCCGGGTCCTTATAGCCGATAGCGATCCCCACCCGGCTCGAGGTCGTATTGCAGAGCTTGAGGTCCGCGTGTGCGGGCAAGCCCTGGCCGAGCAGAAGCAAGGAAGCGAGCAGCGCGAGCCATCCCCAACGCCAGAAAACCGGCATCGAGACCGCGGACTGGTTCAGAGTCGAAGCGGGCATCGACAGTTCAGCCTGATTGAAGGTTAACGATGTTCGAAGGATAACATCGAATTGGTTGCGGATACCTCACCGCGGGGCCGATTATAGGAGCATTCCCGCCCGTGCCAAAATATGCCTGAAACATCCTGGGTAATGCGTCGCACCCCTCGGCCAAAAAAGCACGGTATTTCCTTGCGCGGGAATTAAGGAAAGCGCAAGGCAAGACGCGAGGGGCTGCGCGTGGAGCAAAGGTTGGAAGTCATCGAAAGGGCAGGTCGTGAGGATGAGGCCTACCGTCTCATCCAGGGTGATACGGGGCTTGGTCTCATTCTCCTTTGCGACCACGCCGAGAATACCATCCCGGAAGCTTACGCCGAACTTGGCCTCGGACGCGAAGACCTGCACCGGCATATCGGCTATGATATCGGGGTCGCCGGGGTCACGGAGCGTCTGGCCGCCCTGCTGGGCGCGCCGGCGCTGCTCACGCGGTTCTCGCGGCTCCTGATCGATCCCAATCGCGGCCTGGACGACCCGACGCTCGTCATGCAGATCTCCGACGGCATCGTCGTGCCCGGGAATGCCGATCTCAGCCGGGGCGCGATCGAAAGGCGAATCGAGCGCTTCTATCTGCCCTATCACCGGGCCGTCGACCGGGCGATCGAGGCGTGTCTGGCCGCCGGCAAGGCGCCGGTGCTTCTCTCCCTGCACAGTTTCACGCAAGCTTGGAAGAGCGTGCCGAGGCCCTGGTTCGCGGCGGTGCTGTGGGACAGGGACAAGCGGCTTCCGCGTCCCTTGCTCGCGGGGCTGAATGCGCTTCTAGGTATAGTGGTCGGCGACAATGAGCCTTATTCCGGCCAGCTCAAGGGCGATACGCTCTATCAGCATGGCACGATGCGCGGACTGGCCCACGCTCTGGTCGAGATCCGCCAGGATCTGATTCTTAGTCCCGAGGGGCAGGCGGAGTGGGCCGAGCACTTGGCCGGCGTGTTGCGTGGCATTTTGAACGACCAGACGCTTGCGCCTGGTCTGCATGCGATCGTCCATCACGGCTCGGCTACGGATCAGCGGCTGGCAGAGGCTGGCGGGCCGAGCGAAGACAGAGGAGACCGCTTTATGGACGAGAGGACCCGCATTGAACTCGAGGCGGCCGCCTTCCGGCGCCTCGTCGAGCATTTGCGGAAACGCACCGACGTGCAGAACATCGATCTGATGGATCTCGCCGGCTTTTGCAGGAACTGCCTGTCGAACTGGTATCAGGAGGCGGCCGCCACCAAGGGCATCGCCCTCGACAAGGAAGCGGCGCGCGAGATCGTCTACGGCATGGCTTATGACGAATGGAAGGCGAAGTTTCAACGCGAGTCGCCCGCACCGCGTAAGAAGGCCGTGAAGGGCTGAATCTCAATGGCTTTCAGCGCGCGCTCTGGATAAGCTGGATAAACCCCGCACCCCGCTTGCAGCGCGACGACGCCTGCACCAAGCTCCCGCAGGTTTTGATTCCAACGGGGGATTCGTCAGTGCAGACATCAGCGAAAGATCAGCTTCGGACCATCGTCGCGCGCGTTGAGCGCCTCGAGGAAGAGAAGGCGGCCCTCGCTGCCGACCTGCGCGAGGTCTATGCCGAGGCCAAGGGCAATGGGTTCGACATCAAGGCGCTGAAATCCGTGATTCGCATTCGCAAGCAGGATGAGAACAAGCGGCGCGACGAGGAGGCGGTGCTGACAACCTATCTGCACGCGCTCGGCATGGCAGATCCCGCAGAGGCCGAAGCCGAGGCGGCCTAACGTTCTCAGTCTCAATCGCCGTCCGCCGATCGAGGTTGAAACGAGGAGAAAGTTAGCGCTTGCTCGCGAGCCGCGTCGGTTGCGGCGCTTCGGCATAGAGGCTCTTCACCGCTTCGCCGGAGAAGCGTTGCGCCGAGGCGAGGCCGGTATAGCCGGGGCTTACCCGCAACGTCAGCGCCGTCGGCTTATCCATATCGTCGAAAAGATAAGCGAGGCTGTGTTGCTCCGGATGCGTGAGCTCCGCGATGTCCCGATTATACGTGATCGAAGTGTCGGTCATGAGATCGGCGGTCTCGAATGGGACGTAGCTCAGCTCGTCGGGATGGTCGTCGTCGACCTCAGGCGCGCTCACCACAGCGGCATCCTCGTAGAGCGGAAAGCTCACAGCCTTGAGCTTCGGCGCCGGAGCCGTGAAGCCGCCGCCGGCACTGGCAAAGGCAAAGGGCTTGGCACCGGGTTTGGTCGGGGGCACGGCAGCGGGCTGGGGCGCCGCAGCCTGTGCCGGCGTAAATGAAGCGAGGATTGGCTTCGGCATCTCCGGGTTCGGCACCCGCACGGCCGGCATTTGCACCGTCGGTGCCGGCGACCGCTCAGGCATTGGTTGTGCGGACGCGACCATTGTCCTGTCTTTGACCATTCCCTTGGCCAAGGCGGTCTTGTAGTCGCGAAGCGTGATCGGTTTGCCGTCGGCCGGCAGATGTTTGGTGTGGCCATCGGGGAAGAGCGCGGCGAGCTCGAGCCGAGGCACGCGCGGCCAGCTGCGCACATTCCCGGTGTCGACATGAACGAACGGAATGCCGGAGGTCGGGTAATAGCCGACGCCGCCGGCCTCGCGGATGAGCGCGGAATTCCGCAACTGCTTCACCGGAATGTCCGGGAAGCTGATGTCCGCGGCCTTGCCCAGAATATGCTGACTGCGCTTGGCCTGCCCACCACGGGTCTTGCGCAGCGAATTGTTCGTGGCGGCGGTGCGATGGCCGCAAATAAGGTGGACAGGCACCTTGGACCCAAGCTCCCGATGGATCGTCCAGATCAGGTCGATCAGCTCCGGGTCCATCTTGATCTCTACGTTGCGCCGCCAGTCGCGCATGAAGGTGTTGATCTGCTTGAGGCCCGCGTCTTCGAACTTGCCATCGCGCTTATAGGTGATGTGCGCGGTCTCTTTGGTGTGAATGTTGTAGATGGAGAGGGTGCGGACTTCGCCCGACGCGTTTGCCTGATGGCTGGCCGCGGGCCAAAACAACGCGGCGGCGAGCGCCAAGCCGGCGCAAACGCTCACGCGACGTGTAACAATCCCCCGGATCAGCATCCGCCTCGCAGCCTTCCCTCGCCGGCAGTTTATCGCCAGCCTGTCCATTTCTAGCCCCCGTCAGGCTAGATGGCGTGGTCGGGCAGCTTCTCTGCCGACCTTTAACATCAGTATTCGGGAAAATAAGGGAAAAACAAGGCGGGGCCGTTAACCGTGCCCGGCTTTCAACCGGACGTGGTTAACGACGGCTTATTAGGCCTAAAGCCTCAGAGCCGCGGCCATTCTTGCGTCGTGACCGTAAAGGTCGGCGCGTGTCGCAAGGGATCCATTTACATCCACGTCGGCCGTAAAATACGTGACGTAGACGGGGATCTTCTGCTTGAGGCCAACATTCTGGTCGTAGCTGTTGGCGATCGAGGACGCGACGCGCGAAGCGGTCCACCCTTGGTCGTAGTTGAGCAAAACCTGCGCGAGCTGGTCGGGATTCTGGACGCGCATGCAGCCATGGCTCTCAGCGCGGACGGCCTTTGCGAACAGGAATTTTTGCGGCGTGTCGTGCATGTAGACGTCGTGCTTGTTGGGGAACACGAATTTCACGTAGCCGAGCACGTTGTCGGGGCCGGGTGGCTGATACATATGCAGGCTACGAACATCGATTCTGTTCCAGTCGATGGAACCCGGATCGACTTCTCTGCCGCCAACTTTGATGCGGAGATTATGGCGCTGCAGGACGGACGTGTTCCACCCGCCGCCGCCAAATAGCCAGCCGCTCTCCGCCCGCACATAGGGCTTGATCTCTTCGACCTTGATCGAGTTCGGCACGTTCCAATAGGGATTGAAGACGATCGTCTGCATCTCATTGGAGAAGATCGGGGTCTGTTTGTCGGTCTTGCCGACCACCACGCGCGAGGTGTGGATGGTTTCGCCCTCTTTGACCACGCGCAGCATGAACTCAGGCACGTTGACCATCACATAGAAGGCGCCGAGATCGTGCGGCAGCCAGCGCCAGCGCTCCATGTTGAGGAGTACGGTCCTGATCTTCGCCGGGCTTGCGGCTTCATGCCGAGCGCTGTTCGGCTGGTTCATCATGCGGCGCGTGCCGGGGCCCACCAAACCGTCGGGGCCGACACCATGTGCCGTCTGAAATTGCCGGACTGCCTGATCCACGCTGTCGTCGAAGATCGTCTCGTCAGGCTGGATGCCATCGCCGGCCTCCAGCGGCACTTCGAGGCGCTTGCGTAGCAACACAACCTGCTCGTGCTTGATGCCGAGGCGAAGCACCGGACCGTCCGGAATCTGAACGATCTCCTTTTCCTTGACGGGCTCCGTCTTGCCGCCGCGCAGTTCGATCAGCTTCTGCCGCAGCGCCTCGAATTGGGGTTGGTCGGGCTGAAAGCTCCGCAGATAGGCGGCAGCATCGGAGCGAATGGCGATCGATTCGATCACTTCGAGCGAATTGGGCAGCGCCATGCTGGGATCGAGATTCTTGCTGATGCTGGAGGGATCGATCCGGCCGCCGCGGGCGTCACGTGCATATTCGGCCACCGCGTAACTGATTTTGATCTCGGCATCGGCGAGATTGTTCACGTCGTCGGCCTTGACCGCGTCCGCAGAGGGAAGCTCGTAGTCGGACGCGCGCAAGCCATAGTCGTCGACCCGGGCAACTTCCTCCATCACGGCTTTGCCGCGCGGTGTGATACCGGTCTCGTCAACCCAGAGGAGGCGCTGCTCCGGTACAGAATAATATTCCACGAGCGCGCCTTGCGCGTTCAGCTGCTGTTCGCTCGCCTTGGTGAACTTCTGGGAGAGCCGCTCCTGAATGGCGATGCGGATCGCCTCGTTGCGGCTGATCAGGGTCTGAGGAGCGTCTGGCTCAGCGGCAAAGGCCGGGGCGCCGAGAGGCGCGGCCAGAAACAGCGTGAACGCAATACCGTAGGCAAACCTCATGAGCTCCCTCCGCCATAGCGAGGCTCGATTCGACACCGCTCCAACCCTATCCCCGTGAGCCGGCATCTGGCCATAGTACGACGCAATTTAAAGACTGCGCAGCCGCTTTTCTCCCGTGGTGTGGCTTTCTTGCCAGCCCGTCTGCCTAATTCACCCTCGCTTCGAGACCGATTTCCCGCATTTTGCGATAGAGCGTGGAGCGGCCGATCCCCAGTCTCTTGGCAATCTCCGTCATCCTGCCGCGGTAGCGGCCGAAAGCGAGGCGAATCATGTCCGCTTCAACAGCTTCGAGCGAGCGGATTTCCCCGGAATCGCACAGCGCCGGGATGCCCAAAGCCTCTTTCCCATTCGCCGAAGGGACGTGGATCGTAATCGGCGCGTTGGCCGATTCGCCGAGCATGACCGGCCCGTCGATGCGAGGGGCCTTGGGCCGGGGGGCCGGGGCCGGCGGGACCGTGACGGCATAGCCTTCGACGTGGGCGGCGATCTGCGGAAACTCGTTGACGCTGAGCAGCGGCTGGTCGGCGAGGACCACGGCGCGGAAGACGGCGTTCTCGAGCTGACGGATATTGCCGGGCCACGTGTAGCGCTGAAGCATGGCGATCGCGTCGGCGTCGATGCCCTCGATGCGTTTGCCTTCTTCGGCGGCGAAGCGGACGATAAAATTCTTCACGAGTTCGGGCACGTCCTCCAGGCGCTCACGCAAGGGCGGCACCCAGATCGGGAACACGTTGAGCCGGTAATAGAGGTCCTCGCGGAAACGGCCTTCGCGCACGAGCTCGATCAGGTTCTGGTTGGTCGCGGAGATCAAACGGAAGTCGACATGGACCGCCTGCTTAGAGCCGACGGGATCGATCTCGCCCTCCTGAAGCGCGCGCAGCAGCTTCACTTGCGCTTCAAGCGGCAGCGCGCCGATTTCATCCAGGAACAGCGTGCCGCCGTCCGCTTCGACAAATTTGCCGGTCTGTCTTTCCGACGCGCCGGTGAAGGAACCCTTCTCGTGGCCGAACAGAATGCTTTTGACCAGATTCTCGGGGATAGCGCCGCAATTCACGGTCACGAACGGCTTTCCTGCGCGAATGCTTTCGCCTTGGACGGCGCGGGCGATCAACTCCTTGCCGACGCCCGATTCACCCTCGATCAGGACGGGGATGGTGGAGGTGGCGGCGCGCTTGCCAAGCTCGATGACCCGCGCCATGGCCTCGCTGCCGACGGTCAAATCGGCAAAGCCGAGCTCGCCGTTGGCCGAGGACTTCATGCGCGTCAGCTCTCCGGCCAAGGCCTCGATCTTGAGCGCGTTCTTGATGGAGACTTCGAGCCGCTCCGGGCTGACCGGCTTGACTACGAAATCCACCGCGCCGGCGCGCATCGCCTGGATCGCGGCATCGATGCTGCCATGGGCCGTCTGTACGATGGCGGGAGGCTTTTTCGGCAGGGTGCGCATCGCGGCGAGAACCGCCATGCCGCCCGTGCCCGGCATCACCAGATCGAGGAGAAGCAGGCAGATGTCGCCCGCCGTATCGGCCTTGAGCGCGGCAAGTGCCTTGTCGCCGCTGTCGGCCGTGGAGACGGCGTAGCCGAACCGCTTGATGGTTTCTTCGAGAATACGACGTTGAGCAGGGTCGTCGTCGACGATCAGAACGCGCTTGGGCATGACGCAGCACTCGCAACTGACGCAGGGACAAAAAACTGGCGGAGCCAAGCTCAAGGCGCGCCGACATGGCGGCTTGCACATCGCTCCTGTGCCAAAATTGTGCAGTGGAAGGGTAAATATCCCCTTTATCGAAGTTCGATTTTGGTGAGGTGCGCCTTGGCGGCAGCACGGATTGCGCCTAAGACCGGGCGCTTCGGCCTTGCGGCTTGCGCGTTCGCTTCCCACACTAGACTGCGTTCCGCTGGGCGAGAAACCTCAGAAAGTGACCCATGCCGCTCCGTTCCATGACCTCGCAAATGCGTCCCGTTTTCTCGGCCGGCTCCAATAGCGCCAAGGCGAAACACCGCGACAGCGCCAAGGCGAAACACCGCGACGGCGAGGCCAAGGCCGAACTCGGGGCACTGCCGGAATGGAACCTCGCCGATCTTTACAGCGGGACGGACTCGCCCAAGCTCAAAGCCGACCTTGCGACCGGTGAGCGCGCCGCAGACGCCATGCATGAGCAATATGCGGGCAAGCTCGGCGAGATCGCCGCTACCGGAAAAGGCGGGGAAAAGCTCGCCGAGGCGGTGCGGGAGTTCGAGGCCCTAAACGACATGCTCGGTCGCATCGTGTCCTATGCGAGCCTCCTCTACGCCGCCAACACCTCGGACCCGGCGCGGCAGAAATTCTACGGCGACATCCAGGAGAAGCTCACCGCGATCAGCTCCAAGCTGCTGTTCTTTCCACTCGAGCTGAACCGCCTCGATGACGACGCGATCGAGAAGGCGATGGCGAGCTCGGAACTCGGGCACTACCGGCCGTGGCTCGAGGATCTGCGCAAGGAGAAGCCGTACCAGCTCGAGGACAAGCTCGAGCAGCTTTTTCACGAGAAGTCCGTCACATCGCGCGGGGCGTGGGACCGGCTCTTCACCGAGACCATGACGTCGCTGCGCTTCAACGTCGACGGCGAGCAGCTCAGCCTTGAGCCGACCCTCAACCTTCTGTTGGAGCAGGACGAAACCAAGCGGCGCAAAGCATCCAAGGCGCTGGCAGTCGTCTTCAAGGACAATTTGCGGCTCTTCACCCTCATCACCAACACGCTCGCGAAGGACAAGGAGATCTCCGATCGCTGGCGCGGCTTCGTCGATGTCGCGGACTCCCGGCATCTCGCCAATCGCGTGGAGAAGGAGGTCGTGGATGCGCTCGTCGCCGCCGTGCGCGAAGCCTATCCGCGCATCTCGCACCGCTATTACGCGCTGAAAGCGAAGTGGCTTGGCAAGGACAAGCTCGCGCACTGGGATCGCAACGCGCCGCTTCCCGAGGAACCCTCACGCACGATCGGATGGGACGAAGCGCAAGATATTGTCATCGGCGCCTATGGGGATTTCTCGCCGCGCATGGCCGACATCGCCGGACAGTTCTTCGCCAAGAACTGGATCGACGCCCCGGTCAGGGAAGGGAAGTCGCCGGGCGCCTTCTCGCATCCGACCGTGCCGAGCGCGCATCCCTATGTGCTCCTCAATTACCAAGGCAAGCCGCGCGATGTTATGACACTGGCGCACGAGCTCGGTCACGGGGTGCATCAGGTTCTCGCCAATGCGCAAGGGCCGCTAATGGCGCCGACGCCGCTCACGCTCGCCGAGACCGCAAGCGTGTTCGGCGAGATGCTGACCTTCCGCAAGCTGCTTGAGCAGGCGCCGAGCAAGCGTGAGCGGAAGGCGCTGCTTGCGGCCAAGGTCGAGGACATGATCAACACGGTCGTGCGCCAGACTGCGTTCTACAGTTTCGAGCGCAAGGTCCACGCCGAGCGCCGCGACGGGGAGCTCACGTCTGAGCGGCTGGGCGAGATCTGGCTGGAGGTGCAGCACGAGAGCCTTGGCCCGGCGATCGACATCAAGCCCGGCTACGAGGTCTTATGGGCGTACATTCCGCATTTCATTCACGCGCCGTTCTACGTTTATGCCTACGCGTTCGGCGATTGCCTCGTGAATTCGCTCTACGCCGTCTATGAGAAGGCGGAGCCGGGCTTTGCGGAGCGCTATCTCGACATGCTCGCGGCCGGCGGCACCAAGCATCACACGGAGCTCTTGAAGCCGTTCGGTCTCGACGCCACCGACCCGACTTTCTGGGGCCGCGGCCTGAGCGTGATCGAAGGGCTGATCGACGAGCTCGAGGACCTCGAGGCGTAACGGGCATGCAGGACGTGGTTTCGCTTTTCCCGATTTTCGTTTGGGTCGCGGCGCTGGTCTGCGCCGGCTTGGCGATTTGGCGCGCACGCCGGCCGATCACGCGCGGGGTGATCGTCGACAAGCTGCTGCGCTATCTGTTCTTCTTTCCGCTCGGCGTTCAGGGGCTTTGGGCGTTCTCCGGCCACGTCTTCGCTCCAGTCGAGGTTGCGGCGTCGATCGGATGGGCGCCGAGCCCGTTTCAAAGCGAAGTCGGCATGGCCAATCTCGGGCTCGGCCTCGCCTCGCTCTATGCCGCGTTCGGCAGCTTCGGTGCGCGCGCGGCCGCTGCCATCGCCGCCGCCTGCTTTCTCGGCGGCGCCGGTGTTGTGCACCTGCTGGAGATCGCCGAGGAGGGAAACTTCGCTCCGGGCAATGCCGGGCCGATCCTCGTGACGGACTTCCTCACGCCCATCGTTGTTCTCGCGCTTCTGCTTCTGGTGCCGCGTCGCGATGTGGAGCCGACGGCCGCGGGTGCGGCCGGGCCAACGCTTGAGGATGAGCTCGAAAATGCGCGGATGGCGATTCGTGACGAACTCCGCGGCGGGCGTCACTGAAATCCATTGATTCTACTCCGGTTTACGGTTATGTTGTACAAAATGTACAACGGCTTAGGGCGAGCGGACATGAAGATTGAAGTCAAAAAGATCGGTAATTCCACGGGATTGATTCTCCCCAAGGAACTTCTTGCCAGGCTTCAATTGAAGCAGGGCGATTTCCTCTTCGTCACGGAATCCGAGGGCGGCTTGAAGCTCGTCCCGCACGATCCGACGTTCGAATGCGGAATGGAAATAGCGCGCAAGGCGATGCGGACCTACCGCAATGCCCTGCGCGAGCTTGCAAAGTGAGCGAGCCGGTTTGGCTTTCGACCGAGCTCATCCTTGCCATCCATGACGAACAGTTGGAGCAGTTCGGCGGACCGTCGGGGCTGCGAGATCGCGGCCTTCTGGAATCCGCGCTTGCGCGCCCGCTAAACCAATATGCTTACGGCAATGAGGATATGGCGGCGCTCGCCGCGGCGTACGCCTTCGGTCTCGTGCGCAACCATCCCTTCATCGACGGCAACAAGCGCACTGGCTTGCTGGCGGTCGTTACCTTTCTGGGCCTCAACGGAATCGATTTCGTGGCCCCGGAAGCAGAGACGGCCATCACGATGCTCGCGCTTGCGTCTGGAGAGATAGACGAGGGCGAGTTGGCACACTGGATCAGGGAAAAAATTGCCGCAGCATAAGGAGAACGCTTAGCGCTTCGCGAAGATTTCCGTGCTGCCGTCTTTCTTGATCAGAATAACGTCGTAGGGCTCGACCTCGTCGCCCTTCTCCATCCCGGGCGAGCCAATCGGCATGCCGGGCACGGTCAGGCCAATGGCGTCGGGGCGCTCGGCGACGAGGCGCTTCACGTCAGCCGCCGGTACGTGGCCTTCCACGACATAGCCGTCGATCTTCGCCGTGTGGCATGAGGCGAGATCCTTGCCGATGCCGGCCTGCCGCTTAAGGTGCTGAAGCATCGCGGTGTCGGCGGCATTCACCTTCACGGCAAAGCCGTTCGCTTCCAGATGCTCAACCCATTTGATGCAACAGTCGCAGGTCGCGGATTTCCAGACCTCGATGGATGGGGCTTCGGCTGCCGCGTGGGCGGGTCCCGTCATGAATGCGACGGCGGAGAGAGTGAGGGCGGCAATGCAAGGGCGAAGGGTCATAATGAAAGTCCTTTCGCGCTATTATCGCGCGGGGCCTGCGGCCCGGGCAACTAACAATCCCGTCATCATGCGGCGTGAGCGCCCCTAGCAAATCCGGTTCCGCGCCCCACCTTGAGATCAGCCGCAAAGGATGCCCATGACGTCGGATAGTGAACGTAATCGTCTTAGCGCGCGCGTGCAGCGCTATGGACGCGTCGGCGCCAATGTCGGCGGCGTCGCGGCGCGTATCGCCGGGCGGCGGCTTTTCGGCCTCGATCCGGAGCGGGACAAGGATGCGGCGTCGCTGGCGGCGGCTCTCGGCGGTCTCAAGGGTCCGCTGATGAAAGTCGCGCAATTGCTCGCCACCATCCCCGAAGCGCTACCGGCAGAATATGCCGCCGAGCTCGGTCAGTTGCAAAGCCAGGCCCCGCCGATGGGCTGGCCTTTCGTCCGGCGGCGTATGGCGGCCGAACTCGGACCGGACTGGGAAAGCAAGTTTGCGCATTTCCAGCATGAGGCTGCCGCGTCGGCCTCGCTCGGCCAGGTGCATCGCGCGCAAAACCATGACGGCCGGCAGCTTGCCGTGAAGCTGCAATATCCGGACATGCAGTCAGCGGTGGAAGCCGATCTCTCCCAGCTCAACGTGCTTTTCTCCATCCACCGGCGCATGCGCCCGGCGATCGAAACCTCCGAGATGATGCAGGAGATTTCGGCGCGGTTGCGCGAGGAGCTCGATTACGAGCTCGAAGCGAAGCATATGAACCTTTACGGGCTGATCTTCGCCAAGGATCCGCTCATCCGCGTGCCGGAAACCGTGCCGCAGCTATCGACCAAGCGCCTGCTCTCGATGACTTGGCTCGATGGCGGGCGGCTGCTCGACTACACCGAGAGCCCGCTGGAAGAGCGCAACAGGATAGCGCGCGCCATGTTTCGCGCCTGGTGGTTCCCCTTCAGCCATTACGGCGTGATCCACGGCGATCCGCATCTCGGCAATTACACCGTCTACGAGGGCGGGGCGGCCTCCGGCATCAACCTTCTCGACTATGGTTGCATCCGCAGCTTCGCGCCGAAATTCGTGCAAGGGGTGGTCGACCTTTATCACGGGCTCCTGCGGAATGACCGTGCCCTCATCGTGCATGCCTATGAGACTTGGGGCTTCAGCGGGCTCTCCAACGAGCTGATCGATGTCCTCAATATCTGGGCGAGCTTCATCTATGGCCCGATGCTCGAGGACCGTGTGCGCACCATCGCCGAAGGCACAAGCCCGGGCAGCTATGGACGCAAGGAGGCCTTCCGCGTGCATCAGGGCCTACAGGACAAGGGCCCGGTCAAGGTGCCGCGCGAATTCGTGTTCATGGACCGCGCCGCGATCGGGCTTGGCGGCGTTTTCCTGCATCTAAATGCGGAGCTGAACTATCATCAGCTCTTCAATGAAACGATCGCCGACTTCGACCTTGGAGAGGTCGCGCGACGCCAGCATGAGGCCTTTACGGCAGCCGGCGTGCCCTTGCCGGCGCTTCCTGCCTAAGGCGGCCCTTCGATGATTGCCCCGGCGGCAGGCTTTATGGTAATTCCCGGGCACAACAAAAGACGAGAAGGGAGAGACATGCACATCGATCCGTCCGAGTGCCATCCTTCGATGGACTATAACGAGCACCAGAAGAGCTATAAGCTCTTCCTGAAGGGCACGATTTATCTTCTGGTTGGGGTTATCGCGATCATGGGCCTCCTGGCCATATTCGTCGTCTAACGCTTCCATCCACCTAGCCCGGCGGTACGAACCGCCATTAATGCGACAGCAGACTATGCGGCCGATGCGCCGCGTAGCCACGGAGCCTCGATGTTCGCGATAGGCGTTCCCGCCGAAGGAGACGACGAGCCGCGGATCGGGCTGACGCCCGAGACAGTCAAGAAGCTCGTCAATCACGGCGCCAAGGTCAGCGTGCGTTCCGGGGCAGGTATGCGCTCGCATTTCTCCGATGCCGACTACGAGGCCGCGGGTGCCAAGATCGCAAAGACGGATGCCGAGGCGGTCGCCGATGCCGATGTAGTCTTCACCGTCAGGCGGCCTTCGGCCGCTCTCGTGAAGTCCATGAAGAAAGGTGCGGCGCTGATCGGCATGGTCGATCCATTTTCCGATGCGGACGCGCTGAATGGCCTGGCCAAAGCTGGCATTGCGCTGTTCGCCATGGAACTGATGCCGCGCATCACGCGCGCGCAGAGCATGGACGTGCTCTCGTCGCAATCCAATCTCGCCGGCTACAAGGCCGTGCTCGACGCCGCCGCCGCGTTCGATCGCGCGCTGCCGATGATGATGACCGCGGCGGGCACGGTGCCGGCAGCGCGGGTATTCGTCATGGGCGCCGGCGTTGCGGGCTTGCAGGCCATCGCCACCGCGCGCCGTCTCGGCGCCATTGTCACGGCGACCGATGTGCGTCCCGCCGCGAAGGAGCAGGTTGAGTCGCTCGGCGCCAAGTTCATCGCGGTGGAGGACGAGGAATTCAAGCAGGCGGAGACGTCCGGCGGTTATGCCAAGGAGATGTCGGATACCTACAAGAAGAAGCAGGCGGATCTCGTCGCCGAGCACGTCAAGAACCAGGACATCGTCATCACGACCGCCCTTATTTCCGGGCGTCCGGCGCCAAAGCTGATCAGCAAGGCGATGATCGAAAGTATGCGTCCAGGCTCCATCGTCGTGGATATGGCGGCGGAGCGCGGCGGCAATACCGAGATGACGAAGCCCGGCGCAATCGCCGAGCACAAGGGCGTCCGCATCATGGGCGAGCTCAACCTCGCGGGGTCTGTGCCGGTCAACGCGTCGAGCCTCTACGCCCGCAATCTGCTCGCCTTCCTCGATCCGATGATCGACAAGGAGAAGAAGGCGCTCACCATCAACTGGGACGACGATCTCGTCAAAGGCACACTGGTCGCGCGGGACGGCAGCATCGTGAACGCGATGATCGCCGAGCGCCTCGGCGCAAGCGCCGGTGCTGCGAAGCCGGCAAAGGCCGCGGCAAAGCCAGGGGTCAAGCCGGCACCGAACGGCGGGAAAGACGCGACGAAAACAAACGGCGCGAAAAAGCGCATTCCAAAGGGGGAAGGCAAATGACGCGGCGAAATGTTTGCCTCGTGCTCGCCATCATGGGCCTTGCCCTGCTGGCGGAGTGGATCTTCCCCGGGACGGCTTTTGCGCAGGACGCCGGCGCGCATGACGGCAGCGCGCAAGAGTTCGTATTCCGCTTCTCGATTTTCGTGCTGGCGATCTTCGTCGGCTATTACGTGGTGTGGGCGGTGACGCCCGCTTTGCATACGCCGTTGATGTCGGTGACCAATGCCATCTCGTCGGTGATCGTGGTCGGAGCATTGCTCGCCGTCGCGGTGGAGACGGCCGATGTCACGACCTCCGGCGGCTGGATCGCCAAGGTCCTCGGCTTCCTCGCCCTCATCATGGCGAGCGTCAATATTTTCGGCGGCTTCCTCGTCACCCAGCGCATGCTTGCCATGTATAAGCGCAAGGATCGCGCGAAATGACGGGCGAACTCGCCGCGCTGCTATATCTCGTTTCCGGCGTCCTCTTCATCCTCGCGCTGCGCGGCCTGTCGTCGCCCGAGACCTCGCGCCAGGGCAATTATCTCGGCATGGCCGGCATGGCCATCGCCATCGTCACCACGCTTGCGGTGGCGTTACCGGAGACCCCGTTGACCTGGGCCATGGTGGTCGGCGGTCTCGGTATCGGGGGCGGCATCGGCGCGGTGGTCGCGCGCCGTATTCCCATGACGGCGATGCCCGAGCTTGTCGCGGCGTTCCATTCGCTTGTCGGCATGGCGGCCGTCCTCGTCGCCGCCGCGGCGTTCTACGCGCCAGAGGCCTTCGGCATCGGCACGCCGGGTGCGATCCATACCGCGAGCCTGGTCGAGATGTCGCTAGGTGTCGCCATCGGCGCCATCACGTTCACCGGCTCCATCATCGCCTTTCTCAAACTGTCCGGGCGCATGTCGGGCAAGCCGATCATGTTGCCGGGCCGGCATGTCATCAACATCCTGCTCGCGGTCGCGCTTGTCGTTTGCGTGATGATGTTCTGCCGCGAGCAGACCGAGATGTATTTCTGGGCCATCGCCGGCCTGTCGCTCCTGCTCGGTATTCTCATCATCGTGCCCATCGGCGGCGCCGACATGCCGGTCGTCGTGTCGATGCTCAATTCCTATTCGGGATGGGCCGCGGCCGGTATCGGCTTCACGCTTGGCAACAGCGCCCTCATCATCACCGGCGCGCTGGTGGGCTCCTCGGGCGCGATCCTGTCCTACATCATGTGCACGGGCATGAACCGCTCTTTCATCAGCGTCATCCTCGGCGGCTTCGGCGGCGAGGTGGCGGGGCCGTCAGGAGACGGCGAGCAGAAGCCAGTGAAGCTCGGCTCGGCCGAGGACGCGGCCTTCCTCATGAAGAATGCGGGCAGGGTGATCATCGTGCCGGGCTACGGCATGGCGGTGGCGCAGGCACAGCATGCGCTGCGCGAGATGGCCGATGGCCTGAAAAAGGCGGGCGTGGAAGTGAAGTATGCCATCCATCCCGTGGCCGGGCGCATGCCTGGGCACATGAACGTACTCTTGGCCGAGGCCAATGTGCCTTATGACGAGGTCTTCGAACTCGAGCACATCAACAGCGAGTTTCCGCAGACCGATGTGGTCTATGTGATCGGCGCGAACGACGTGACCAATCCCGCCGCCGAGGACGACCCCTCGTCGCCGATCTACGGCATGCCGGTGCTCCAGGTGTGGAAGGCCGGGACCGTGCTCTTCAACAAGCGTTCGCTGGCGTCGGGCTATGCCGGCATCGATAATCCGCTCTTCTATCGCGACAACACCATGATGGTGCTGGGCGACGCCAAGAAGATGACGGAAGCGATCGTGAAGGGCCTCTAGCTCCCCCTGGCAAGTTGCCGCAGCGGCCGCCCGGCAGGGGTCCTCCCCGACCGGGTAGGGACGGGCGCGTCTTCAAACTGATATTAAAGAAAATAAGGTAATCTGCGGGTCTATTGCCGCTTTATGGGCCTTTTCGTCGCTATTTTTGAGAGTGAATTGAGGGGTGCGGCATGGGGATTGCGTCCCATATAGGGGTAATTGGGGAGAGCCCGCCACATCATGCGCACATTTTGGCTGTTGATGGCCCGGCCCGAAGATACCTCGGCCCTGCAGCCGATCCCACCGAGGCGACGGGCAATTCCCACAGGCTTGGTGTGCGGGAGCAAAGCCGAGACG
>NZ_JBPCOU010000029.1:0-10792 GCF_050999895.1 Methyloceanibacter sp.
CCACTCAGCCGCGCTCCGACCGGCCGAACCCCACGGACCCAGGAGATGCGGCGGACCTGAGCATTCCGCAGGGTTATCCGAAACCGACCGTAATGTGGGGCGCGCTCAGGCCTCTCGCGCTGGCGCCCCCTCAGCCTTGTACATTGTGCCAACTCGTCGGCACCGAATGGAGCATAGACGAGCCCGCAATTAGGCGGAAACAATTTTCTTCAAACGCTTAATACGTCAAAAAATTAGGCAGTGTAAAGCCTTAAGGTGTGGCGCTCACCTGCCGCCTCAAGGTCGAGCCCAGCGCACGCAGGGCGTCCATCGCTATACGGCGATTCGGGAAAAGCTGTCCGCAGACACGCTAGGCAGCATCCGCCACGACGCGGTTGCGGCCATCGCGCTTTGCGCAATAGAGCGCCTGGTCTGCCCGCTTCAGAATGAGCTCAGGGGTGTCGTCCGGGAATTCCAGCGCAGCAACCCCTACGCTTGCCGTAACCTGCAGCGTCCCGATGCGCTCGCCGGCGTGAAACGGTGCAGCGGCGATGCACTGCCGCAGCCGCTCGCCCACGAGATAAGCCTTGGCAAGATCGGTCTCGGGCATGACCACGACGAACTCCTCGCCGCCGAGACGGCAAGCGAGGTCGATGCCGCGAATATTACGGCGGACGCGCGATGCGAACTCGCGCAGGACAGAATCCCCGGCGTCGTGCCCGTGGCTGTCATTGACGGCCTTGAAATAATCGATGTCGAGCAGGAGGGCGGCTTGCCGCGCTGCGCGGATTCCTCGAACAAGGTCTTGAGGTGGCTCGCCATATAGCGCCGGTTATGCAGCGACGTGAGCGGATCGAGGATCGCCATCTCGACGGTTTCCCCTAGCCGCGTGCGCAGATGGTCGGTGTAGCGCTTGCGCTTGACCTGGGTGCGGACGCGCGCCAGCAGCTCGTTGGGATCCACCGGGCGCACGATATAGTCGTTGACGCCCACATCGAGCCCGCGCAGCAGCCGGCCCTCCTCGCCGGGTTCGACGATGATCATGATCGGCAGATGCCGCGTGCGATCGAGCGAGCGCACCTGCGAGCAGAGCCGCAAGCCGTCGGCGTTTTCCAGGCTGAGGCTGACGATCATGAGATCGAAATGGCCGTCCGGCAGCAGCAGCAGAGCGCGGGCTGGGTCCGCCTCCCGCTCGATATGGTGATCGGCCTTGAGGGTGTCGATGATGCGCTCGGCCGAGCGATCCCGATCTCGACGAGCAGAATGCGGCCGTTTCGCCCAAACTGATCGAGGGGGTCGCCGATACCGCCGGCAAAGCCCATCTGCTCTTCCGTCGAGGCGCGCATGAGCATCTCGTCGGTGAGCATCTTCAGCCGGGCGAGATTCTTCACCCGCGTGATAAGAGCGAGATCGTCGACCGGCTTGGTGAGAAAATCATCGGCGCCGGCCTCCAACCCCTTCACGCGATCCGATGGCTGATCGAGCGCGGTGACCATGATGATTGGAATATGCTGGGTACGTGGATCCGATTTCAGCCGACGGCAGACCTCAAACCCGTCCATGGCGGGCATCATGATGTCGAGCAGCACGACATCCGCGCGTTCCCGCGCGCAGATATGCAGAGCCTCGGGCCCGCTTCGCGCCGTGCGAACCTCGAAGTAATCCGCCGTCAAGCGTGCTTCCAGCAGCTTTACGTTGGCTTCGACATCATCAAAGACAAGGACGGCGCGCCGTCATGAAGCATCTACCGCGCTTCGCCGATGAACTGTTTGACGGTATCGAGAAACATCGTCACGGAGATCGGCTTGGAAATGTACGCTTCGCAGCCGCCCTCGCGGATGCGCTCTTCGTCACCCTTCATGGCGAAGGCGGTCACCGCGATCACGGGGATGGACCGCAACTGATCGTCCTCTTTCAGCCACTTGGTCACCTCGAGTCCCGAGACTTCCGGCAACTGAATATCCATCAGGATGAGATCGGGCCGATGCTCGCGCGCCAGCGACAACGCCTCCATGCCGTTGCGCGTCTGTAGGGTCTCGTAACCGTGCGCCTCGAGCAGATCGTGAAAGAGCTTCATGTTCAGCTCATTGTCCTCGACGATCAGAACGGTCTTTGTCATCGGCCTCGGTCCCGGCGATTCGTTGAAGCTCTGATGATCGACCATATGGACCGGATGCGCCATGGCAGTCGGAGCCGGCCTAATTCTCCAAAACATACGCGTCTCCACCCCACTGTTCCCCGAGCGATTTCACTGTAAACCCGTAACCAAACCCTTTAGAGAGCGGCGGAATCGGGCGGAAAAGCGGAATATATATCGAGGGTGAGAATGCCGATCGACGGCCGATAGGGTTTCGCCGCTTCCACCCGTCAGCGGACAGCCGGTAGGCCCCGCAATGCGCGAGAAGCCCTACTCAGCGGCACGCTTCGGCTTTGAGATATTCGAGCGACGTCAGCGTGCCCTGGATAGAGAAATCGCCGTAATCGATCAGCAGCTTGCGGCTGACGCCATTGGCATAGAGGCGAAAATCGATCTGGTAGCTCGGAGTAAGATCGCCACCCTTTGCCTCGAAATAGCCGATCGACACCGGCCAGGACACGAGCTCGCTCAGCTTCTTGTCCTTCGCTGCGACCTCAAGCTCCGCTTCCGTCCCGGCGGGCACCGCCTTACCGATAAAGGCGGTGGTGTCGTAGACTTTGCGCCCCTTCTCGGAGCCGTCGTAGATCTGCGCCTGCAACACCGTCTTGCCGGCATCGGCGGCTTCCATCAGGGCGAGGCTGTGCTGCGTCGGGAACAGCACCTGACCCGAGAGATCCAACTCGGCGTTGCTCGGCTGACTGATCTTGACCTTCACGGGTGCGGTGGGCGTTTCGCGCACCGCGCGCCCCATGGTCACATCGCCGAGCTTATCGTTTAGATACTGCGCCGACTGAAAGCGGAACTTCCCGCCGTTGCCTTCTTCCCAGGTCGAGGAGCGCAGATCGGTGAGATTGGTCTGACCTTGCGAGTCGGTCATCTGCGTGACCATGCGCATATTGAGCGTATAGCCGCTGCAATCGGAGCCCTTGAACTCGAACACCATGCGCCCATCGATGCCGGTAATGCCGGAAGCCGATCGCGTGTCTCCGAGGCTCATCTCATAGATCGCGCGGTGGGCCGCGAGCTTGATCGGCTCCTTCGGCGCAAAGGCGCGCGCAGGCTGACTGAGGGTGGCGCAAAACAGCACCGTCGCCAAAAGAACCAAAAACCAGCCTCTGCTCACAAACGCCATATCGGCCCGACCCTCTCGAAAAAAGCCCTCACTCGCATCCGGCATGCCGGATGCGATTTTTCGCATCAACCGACGGATTGGACAAGGGGCGCATAGCGACCGCCATGTGCTTGCAGGATCATCGAATTTGCTGGATGGTCGCCTCCTTTCATTGGTCCCCAAGGCTAAAGCGGAGACTCAAATGGCCGGAGAGATTGAAGCGCGGTTGCAAGCTCTCGGCCTCATCCTGCCGGAGGTTCCGGCCCCGGTCGCCAATTACGTGCCCTTTCTTCATCTGAACGGCCAGCTTTTCATTTCGGGCCAACTACCGATGCGGGACGGGCGCGTGGCCGTTGCTGGCAAGCTCGGCGCCGATCTTGAGATCGCCCAAGGCCAAGAGGCGGCGCGTCTTTGCGCGCTCAACATCCTGGCGCAGGCCAAGGCCGCGCTGCGCGACCTCGACCGCATCGTGCAATGCCTCCGCCTCAACAGCTTCGTCAATGCCACACCAGACTTCGTTGATCATCCGAAGGTGATCAACGGCGCATCCGATCTGATTGTCGACGTGCTCGGACAAAAGGGACGCCACACCCGCATCGCCGTCGGCTGCGCGAGTTTGCCGCTTGGCGCCGCCGTCGAGATCGATGCCATCTTCGCCATCGACTAGCGTGGGCTGAGGCCTTCATGCGCGATCTGGGCGAACTCGGCTGGTTGCGGCGCCCGATCGCGCATCGTGGACTGCATGATGCCTCCCGCTTCATTATAGAGAACAGCGCGTCCTCCATCGAAGCTGCGATCGATAAGGGCTATGGCGTCGAGCTCGACCTGCAATGCACGGGCGACAAACGACCGGTTGTCTTCCATGACCTCACTCTCGGCCGGCTGACGGCTCAATCGGGCCCGCTCAGAACACGGACGGCCGAAGCCTTAAGTCGCATTGCCTTGCGCGGCAGCAGCGACCGCATTCTCACCCTGCCGCAGCTCCTCGACCTCGTCGCCGGCCGCATCCCGCTTCTGCTCGAGGCCAAGAGCACGTGGACGGAAGATCGCAGCTTTGCAGCAAGCATTGCTGAAGCGCTCGCGGTCTATCAGGGCCCGGTCGCCGTCATGTCTTTCGACCCCAATGTGGTTGCCGCATTTCGCACCCTCGCCCCCTCGCTGCCGCGCGGGCTCGTGGCGGGTGGGTTCGAGCATCGCCGCTTTTGGTCGCACCGCTCGCCCCTACAGCGCTTTGCCATGCGCCATCTGCTGACCTCGGTCTTCGCCCGACCACACTTCATCGCCTACGATGTGCACGAGTTGCCGGCGCTCGCGCCCTATACGGCACGGAGGATCTTTGGACTTCCTCTCGTCACCTGGACCGTGCGCAGCGAAGAGGACCGCGTCACCGCGGCGCGCTATGCTGACGCCATGATCTTCGAAGGGTTTCAGCCATAAGCCATGGCCAATGTGAAACGGCTCAAGTCCAAGGCAAACACGGCACCCAAGATGGCTGCTGAAGCCCCGCAGAAGGCCTCCGCCGCCCCGCAGGGGGCCGTCATGCGCGTCGTGCCTCGCATCGCCGACGTCGCCGCCGAGGCGTGGGACGCTTGCGCCCGCGGCGAGGCGGACGCTACCGAGGCGGGCAATCCTTTCGCGTCGCATGCCTTCTTGAGGGCGCTGGAAGAAAGCGGCTCCGCCTCGCGCGAGACGGGCTGGCTGCCCAGTCATATTCTCCTGGAGGATGATGCCGGCCGCCTTGCAGGCTGCATGCCTTGCTACCTCAAGTCCCACTCCCGCGGAGAGTATGTTTTCGACCAGGGCTGGGCGGACGCCTATATGCGCGCGGGAGGCCGCTATTACCCCAAGCTGCAAGCCTCGGTGCCGTTTACGCCCGTGACGGGCCGCCGCCTCCTCGTCCGCGAGGGCGCCGATCGGGGCGAGACCGAAACACTCCTGCTCAAGGCAGGCGCGACGCTCGCCGAGAAGCTCGACCTGTCCTCGTTGCACATCACGTTTGTCACCCGCGATGAATGGCAGCTTGCTGGGGCGCTCGGCTTTCTCCAGCGCACCGACCAGCAATTCCACTGGCGGAACGAGGGCTACGAAAGTTTTGAGGCCTTTCTCGCTGCGCTGTCGTCGCGGAAACGCAAGACCATCCGCAAGGAGCGCCGGGAGGCCTTAACGGACGGCATCGAGTTCGAATGGATCACAGGCTCCGATCTCACCGAAGCGCATTGGGATGCATTCTTCGAATTCTACATGGACACAGGCGCGCGCAAATGGGGCACGCCCTATCTCAACCGGCGCTGCTTCAGCCTGCTGGGCGAGACCATGGCGGATCAAGTCCTTCTCGTGATGGCCAAGCGGTCAGGCCGCTACATCGCCGGCGCGCTCAACTTCATCGGGCCCGATACGCTGTATGGCCGCTATTGGGGAGCGATCGAGGAGCATCCCTGCCTGCATTTCGAGACCTGCTACTATCAGGCCATCGACTATGCCATCGCCAATCACCTCGCTTGCGTCGAGGCCGGCGCCCAAGGCGCGCATAAGCTCGCGCGCGGCTATCTACCGGTAGAGACCTATAGCGCGCATTACGTCGCCGCTCCGGGCTTGCGGCGCGCCATCGCCGATTTCCTGCGCCGCGAACGCAGAGCCGTCGCGCAGGAGATCGCGCTCCTCAGCGAGGAGTCGCCGTTCCGTTCCGAAGCGGACGACAGCCGCTCCTAGTCTTCGAGCGTGAACGAGATCTTTGCGTTGATGCGGTAGCTCTTGATCTTCCCGTTCTCGACCGTGGCTTCCATGTTCTTCATGTAGATGGAGCGGCATTGCGCACGCTGGCATTGGCGCGCGAAACCGCCGTCTGCGCCGCCTCTTCCCAACTCTTGTTGGATTCGGCCAAAACTTCGAACACTTTCAGCATGGACATGGCTCTTTCCTTAAGCTGCGCCGGAGGGGCATCTGGCGCGCGACTGCGTTCAACCATGATCTAGGTAGCCTAACACGGCTGTATCGGCCTTGATGCGTCTCAAGGAAGTGGATCACGAGATGAGAGCTAAGCCGATCAAGGATTGACCTTGCTGCCGGGGGGGCCGAAATGGCGGTGGAAAACGGAGCAAGGAACGCCATGCCCTACGATCCAGACAACATCTTCGCCAAGATGCTGCGCGGCGAGATCCCCTGCAACAAGCTCTACGAGGACGACGACACCCTCGTCTTCCTCGACATCATGCCGCGCAGCGACGGACACACGCTCATTATTACCAAGGAGCAGGCCGAGAGCTTATTCGAGGCGAGCCCGGGCGGCCTCGCCAAGCTGATGGCGGTGGTGCAGACGCTCGCGCCCAAAATCCGCGACGCGGTCGGCGCGGACGGTGTGCTCATCGCGCAATTCAATGGCGCGGCGGCGGGACAGACCGTGTTTCACCTCCACGTCCACATCATCCCGCGCAAAGAGGGCGAGCCGCTCAGGCCCGAAGGCGCGCAGAGAGCCGATCAGACCGTGCTCGCCGCCACCGCAGAAAAGATCAGAGCGAAGCTCGCCGGAGATTAAACGGACAAGACGTGCCTAGCGCGAGCCGAGCGGCACTTTCGGCACGGCGCTGAAGCCGACACGGGTCTTGCCGCCGGAGCGGGAGCGCTTGCCCCCTGCCCTTGCCTTCGGCTTGCGCCCGGCCTTGGCCTCCGGCTCGGCCGAGCCGCCACCGTCCGGGTCCTGGGGCTCGTCGTCGTCTTCCGGGTCGCGCGGACGGATCGGTGTGTCGGGCTTGATATACTCGAAACCGAGAATCTTCTCGCCATCCTTCTCCTCGACCAGAACGCGCACCGTGCCGCCATCCCTCAGTGCGCCGAACAGGATCTCCTCGGCGAGCGGCTTCTTGATGTATTCCTGAATGACGCGCGCGAGCGGCCGGGCACCGAACTTCTCGTCGTAGCCGCGGTCGGCCAGCCAGATATTGGCTTCCGGCGTGAGCTCGATCGTGATGTTGCGGTCGCCGAGCTGCGCCTCGAGCTGGAACACGAACTTTTCGACCACTTTGGCGATGACATCGGCCGGCAGCGGCGCGAACGCAATAATCGCATCGAGCCGATTGCGGAACTCGGGTGAGAACATGCGGCTGATCGCTTCCTCGTCGTCGCCTTCGCGCTTCGAGCGGCCGAAGCCGATGGCGGCCTTGGCGAGGTCGGTGGCGCCGGCATTGGTGGTCATGATCAGGATCACGTTCTGGAAGTCCACGCGCTTGCCGTTGTGGTCGGTGAGCTTGCCGTGATCCATGACCTGCAACAGGATGTTGAACAGGTCCGGATGCGCCTTCTCGATTTCATCGAGCAGCAGCACGCAATGCGGATGCTGGTCGACGCCGTCGGTCAGAAGGCCGCCCTGGTCGAAGCCGACATAGCCCGGAGGCGCGCCGATCAGGCGCGACACGGTATGCCGCTCCATATACTCGCTCATATCGAAGCGCAGGAGCTCAACACCCAGCAGCGTTGCAAGCTGGCGTGCGACTTCCGTCTTACCGACGCCGGTCGGACCGGAGAACATGTAGTTGCCGATCGGCTTCTCCGGCTCGCGCAGGCCTGCGTGTGACAGCCTGATGGCCGCGGCTAAGGCCTCGATGGCGCGATCCTGGCCGAACACGACCCGCTTCAGGTCGCGCTCGATATTGCGCAAGACCTCTGTGTCCGTCTTCGACACGGTCTTCGGCGGAATCCGAGCCATGGTGGCAATCGTCGCCTCCACTTCCTTGACGCCGATCGTCTTCCGCCGCTGCCGCTCGGGCACCAGCATCTGCGATGCGCCGCTCTCGTCGATCACGTCGATCGCCTTGTCGGGGAGCTTGCGGTCGTGAATATATTTCGCCGACAGCTCAACCGCCGACTTGATGGCCTGGCTCGTGTAACGGACCTTGTGGAAGTCCTCGAAATAGGGCTTCAGGCCCTTCAAAATCTCAATCGCATCCGGCACCGACGGTTCGTTCACGTCGATTTTCTGGAACCGGCGCACGAGCGCGCGGTCCTTTTCGAAGTGCTGCCGGTATTCCTTATAGGTCGTCGAACCGATGCAACGCAACGTGCCCGACTGCAACGCCGGCTTGAGCAGGTTCGAGGCATCCATGGCGCCGCCCGAGGTCGCACCGGCGCCGATCACGGTGTGAATCTCGTCGATGAACATGATGGCGCCGGGATAGTTCTCGATCTCGCGCATCACGGCCTTGAGCCGTTCCTCGAAATCGCCACGATAGCGCGTGCCCGCAAGCAGCGCCCCCATGTCGAGCTGGAAGATGGTGGCGTCGGTCAGGACTTCCGGCACGTCGCCCATGACGATGCGCCGCGCCAAGCCTTCGGCGATGGCGGTCTTGCCTACGCCCGGGTCGCCCACGAACAGAGGATTATTCTTCTGCCTGCGGCACAGCACCTGGATGGTGCGCTGGATCTCGGGCCCGCGGCCGATCAGCGGATCGATACGGCCGGCGCGGGCTTTCTGGTTGAGGTTGATGCAGTAGATCTCGAGCGCATCGACGCCGCGTTTCTTCTCCTCGCCGCCTTCGATGGTCGCCGCGTCCTCATCCACGCCACGCACCGTGCGCGGCTCGGACATGCCGGAGCGCTTGGCGATGCCGTGGCTGATATAATTGACCGCGTCGAAGCGGGTCATGTGCTGCTCTTGGAGAAAATACGCCGCATGGCTCTCGCGCTCGGCAAAGATCGCAACGAGCACGTTGGCGCCCGTCACCTCCTCGCGGCCCGAAGACTGCACATGCGCGACGGCGCGATGGATGACGCGCTGGAAGCCTGCCGTCGGCTGCGCATCGCCGTGAGAATCGAGCACCAGCCCGGCGAGCTCATTGTCGATATAGCCCGTCAGCTTGTCGCGCAGGAGGTCGAGGTCGACGTCGCACGCGCGCATGACGGCGGCCGCGTCGCGATCGTCGATCAGGGACAGGAGCAGATGCTCGAGAGTCGCGTATTCGTGGCTGCGCTCATTTGCGTATTGCAGAGCGCGCCGCAGAGCCTGCTCTAGACTGGTAGAAAACGAAGCCACTTAATTCCTCACTCTTTCTCCATCGTGCATTGCAGCGGATGCTCGTGCTGCCGTGCGAAGCTCGCCACCTGCGCTACCTTAGTCTCCGCCACCTCGTAAGTGTAGACCCCACAGATCCCGACGCCTTTCTGGTGCACATGCAGCATGATCTGGGTCGCCTCCTCCGGAGGCTTGTTGAAGAAGCGTTCGAGCACGTACACGACAAAATCCATCGGCGTGTAGTCATCGTTGAGGAGCAACACCTTGTAGAGGCTCGGCCGCTTTGTCTTCGGCCGAGTCTTGGTGATGATATGGGTGCCGGTGTCGTCGCCCCGGCGAGGATCGCCGTTCCGCGCCATCGTCAGTCCCTATGTGGCGTCTCGTTGGTCATCTACCAAGACGCTGGCCGCTCTGCACTTCCATCTGAGTCACATTCTAGGCGCATGGGCAACAAGCTGCAAATCCGCGCGACCACTGAGGCATAACAAATCGTCGCGCCGCGTGATTCTAGCATGGGGAGAGTTGCCACCTGGAAAACGGCAAAAAAAAAGACCCGAGGCGAACCCCGGGTCTTTTTCAAACAGATGGAGTGTGACGCGGTGCTTACGCGACCTTCTTGGTCATGGCAGCCTCGACCGGCTTATAAGCATCCTTGGCCAGACCCGCATACATCTCACCAAGCTTTGAGACTTCGGCGAGGTACGTGTCATAGGCCTTCTTGGCGAACTGGGTCTGGATCTCGACCGCCTGCTCGACCGACTTGGCGCCGATCAGCTGCTCGAAAGCGCGGGTCGAATCCTCGAACGCCTTCTTGGAATAGTCGGTGACTTCGGCGGCAATCGCCTGGAAGCCCTTATTCATCTCGCCAAACGAGCGTACGGAGGCGTCGAAGCCGTCCTTGCTGACTTTCTGAAACTCTTCGAACCCTTTGAACATGTGGCCCTCTTCTAAGTAGGTGCTATGCGGATGTAATTGCTGCGAACGCGAAGCGATATATATGCATTGCACAATAATCGGTCAACCTTTTTTTGCAGTGCACAATGAACTTCTGCTGCGATCCTTAACCCTTTGGCAATCGCTGGATTTTAGCCTCAATCCTGCCACGCCAAGGTTCTTCCGATCGATGATAGTGAAGAGCCCAGCGTGGAATTGCGCATGAGGGTGCGCAACAGGGCAGGCTTTAACGGGGAAAGGCGCAAAGCCTTCGAGGGACAGTGGAGTTTCGTCAGCGTTACCGTCGGGGCCGCTTCAGCGGTTCCATGCGTGTTGTTTTCGTGGCCGTGCTTGCCTTCGCCGCTGCCTCCGCTCCCCTGAGCGCGGCAAGCGCTAGGAAGAAGTCGAGCCCGAGCGCGCCATCCATTGCCGCAGCGATCGTGGTCGATATGAATGCGGGCACCGTCCTCTTTTCGAGGGCAGCCGATACGCCTCGCCATCCCGCGTCGCTCACCAAGATCATGACGCTTTATGTCCTCTTTTCGTACTTGCGTGCGGGATCGATGACGCTCGACTCCGAGCTTGTCGTCACCCCGCACGCGGCAAGCCAAGCGCCAACTAAACTGGGCCT
>NZ_JBPCOU010000016.1:0-43195 GCF_050999895.1 Methyloceanibacter sp.
GGACCATCGGCAAGTGCGGCTCGATCACTTGCCATTGCTCGTCGCTCAACCAAAATGATGCGCTCATGATTCAGTTCCTCCTCCTGGAGGACTGAATCACAGCCCCTCAATTGGGTACAGACCCTAGGACACTGACCTTCTCGCGGATGGGGTAGGCCACCAGCAATGTGGCGACGCAGACCAGCAGATAGCCGGCCACCATGCTGCCGAGCGTTCCCTTCGGCAGAGAGGCCTCGAACGCGATCTTGGCGGCGTAAGCGAAAAGAATGGCGGTATAGACGAGCAGCAGCGGGACAAGGACGAACGTGACCAGCGCCGAGACGGCGCGCATCGTGAAATCGGACTCCTCGCGCTCCCTGATCGGGTCATAAAATGCCCGCGGCGCGAAGGCGAGATAGTTTACAGGCGCGACGAAACCGAGACTGACGGTCCAGATATAGTCATGGGAGCGCGACGGGAGTTCGAGCCCGAACAGGAGTTGCAAGGTCTCGACGATGATGGAGAGGCCGCTCCGAACAGGACGGCCGCGATCAACGCGAGCGCCGCGCCAAGCCAAAGCCGGTGATTGAACAGCCAGAACGACGCGTTGCGTTCGCTGCGGCCTAGCTGCCCGGCCACTGCGAGAAGAAGCAGAAGTCCGGCCAGAAACAGATATTGGATCAGCCAGAGATCCCAGGCCAGCCAGAACAGTAGCGCAATGACCGCACTGCCGGCGAGCCAGAGTAAAACCCGTAGCGAGCGTGGCTGCGCTGTCGACTCGACATAGAAATCGACGGCAACCGCGCAAAGGAAGGATGCGGCCAGTGCTGCGAGGATGCGCGTCTCCGTGTCGCCGACATCGTCGTGGTACAGTTTGAAGAGCGCGAAGACCGCGGCGATCAGCACCGCGAGCGGAAAGCGCGATGCGGCTGCTCCAATGTCGGGAAGCTTGGCGCGCCACCAAGACCTGCTCGTACCGGCTACCATCCTTTTTCCCCTCGTTAGCTGCGATACCGCCACGTGGCGAGGCGCCAGAAGCGATATAGCGGATTGATATCGGCGATCCTGCGCAGAGGATCGCTTGCGGTGCGCTGCAAAGCTGCAAGGTAGGGTCTGACAAGCGCAACCGGCAGGAACGCCAATCGCGCCCTTGTACCCAACGAGGCAACCAAGGGCAGCGCCTGTTCCAAAGCCGCCCTGGCCATACTGCGCAGATCACCGAGAACCAGGCCAAGACGTTCGTCTGCCGCGCCCGAAAGCACAGCTTCAGGAGCCAGGCCGTGGCGCGCAAGGACATCGGCGGGAAGGTATAGGCGACCTGCCCCGGCGTGAATCGGAAGCGCGCGCATGAGACCCGTGAGGCCGTAGGCCAGGCCGGAAGACGCAGCAGCATCGTTCGCACGCTCGCTGCCGCCCCCGAGCATCTCCGCCGCCACGGCGAAAATCGTGCCGGCGGTATCGCACAGATAATTTTCGAGGCTTTCGCCATCCGCCATGGAGGATCTCTCCATGTCGAAGACGCGGGCGTCGATCAGCGGCAGGATGCGCTCCGATGGGATCAGACGTGTGCGCAGCGCCTCGCCGAGAGCATCTGCAACGGGATGACCCGTGCGCTCGCCCGCAGTGGCGCCTTCCAGATTGTCGCGCCACCATTGCAGGCGGATCAGCCCCAGCTCCGGCTCGCTCACCTGTTCAGTGATGCGGGCAAGCTCGACATTGCAGGCATAGAGGGCAAAGAGGGCATCGCGCGCATCCGCGGGTGCGAACAAAGACGCCGCATAGCGATCAGGGTCGCCCGTTCTGGCGATGTGTCTTACGGTCTCGCGCCGGCCGGACTGATCCAAGCTCCCACGCCAATCCCGATCACGCGCGCGCAGGCGCCCCCGCCCTACCCTTCGCAGGCTCGGCGCTGACGCTGAAGGCATCGCGCCTCACGCCAAGAATAAGCTGCAACGGTGAGGCAACGAAGATCGACGAATATGCGCCAATCACGATGCCCCAGCACATGGCCAGCGCGAAGCCGAAGATCGCCTCGCCCCCGACAAGGAGGAACGGGACCAAGGCCAGGAAGGTCGTGACATGGGTAAGCACCGTGCGCGAAAGGGTCTCGTTGATGGAAAGGTCGAGTAACGCGACGAGCGGCATGCGCTTATATTTGCGCAGATTCTCGCGCACGCGGTCGAAAATGACGACCTTGTCGTTCAGCGAATAGCCGATGATCGTCAGAAGCGCGGCGATGCTCGACAGGTTGAACTCGAGCTGGAGCAATGCGTAAAGGCCGATCGTGCCGGTCACGTCGTGGATCAGCGAGGCAATGGCGGCCACAGCGAACTGCCATTCGAAGCGGAACCAGACATAGATTAGGATTCCCAGCATCGCGACGACGACCGCGATGGTGCCGCCAGCGATGAGCTCGTTGGAAACCGTCGGCCCCACCACTTCGACGCGGCGATATTCGACGCCGTCGCCGAGCGCTTGCTTCACCTTGGCAATGGAGCCCTGTTGCTCGGCTTCGGTGGGCTGCGCGGCGATGCGAATGAGAACGTCGTTTGGCGCGCCGAATTCCTGGATCTGTACCTCGCCAATGCCGAGCCCGCTGATCTTGCTGCGAATCCCGGCAAGGTCGGCGCGAGCCTCCTTGGTCTGAATCTCGATCAGCGTTCCGCCTTGAAAATCGATGCCGAAATTGAGGCCAACGGTCGCAACGAGAATGATGGGAACGACCGTGAGCAGCGCGGACACCACCCAGGTGATGGTGCGCATGCCGACAAAGTCGATCTTCGTGTCGGGCGGGACGAAGTGGAAGCCTCTAAACATATTGCTGTTCCTAAATCGGCACGAAGGCAGGGCGCGTCCAACGCAACCAGTACGTCACCATAAGACGTGTCATGGTGATGGCCGTGAACATAGAGGTGATGATGCCAATCGTGAGGGTAATCGCGAAGCCGCGCACCGGACCCGACCCCAGCCAGAACAGGACAAGGGTCGAAATCAGTGTTGTCACATTGGAATCGATGATTGTCGTCAGCGCGCGGGTATAGCCGGCTTCGACCGAAGCGAACGGCGATTTGCCCGACCGGATTTCTTCGCGAATGCGCTCATTGATCAGAACGTTGGCGTCGACTGCGATGCCGATGACCAGCACGATACCCGCGATGCCGGGAAGTGTGAGCGTCGCACCGAGCAAAGACAGCACGGCAAAGATCAAGACGATATTGACGAGCACGGCGATGTTCGCGAAGAAGCCGAACAGGCCATAGCCCGCAAACATAAAGATCGCGACCATCAGGAGACCGAGCAGGGCCGCGATTTTGCCCGAAGCAATGGAGTCCGCGCCAAGGCTCGCGCCGACGGTCCGCTCCTCAATGATGGTGAGCTTCGCCGGCAACGCGCCGGAGCGCAGTAACACGGAGAGATCGTTCGCCTCCTGCACTGAGAAATTGCCGCTGATCTGGCCGGTGCCGCCGAGGATTGGCTCGCGAATAACGGGCGCGGAGACGACCTTGTTGTCGAGCACAATGGCGAAGGGCAGTCCGACATTGTCCTGCGTTGCCCTGGCAAAGCGCTTGGCGCCGAGAGCATCGAACCGGAAAGTGACGACGGGCTCGCCAGTGCGCTGATCGAAGCCCGGCTGAGCGTCAACCAGATTTTCGCCGCTGACCAATGTCTGGTCTTTGATGACGTACGGCACGGGCGGCGTGTCAGTTGAATAAAGGAGCTCTGTTCCCGGCGGGACCTGTTTGGAGGCGGCGACTTGCGCCCCATCCGCGGTCGCATCCACCATCCGGAATTCAAGCTTGCCGGTCTCGCCGATCAGTTTCTTGAGCCGCTCGACGTCTTGGATGCCCGGAACCTGGACGAGGACGCGATTGCGCCCCTCGCGTTGAATGCTTGGCTCGGTGGTTCCGAAAGCGTCGACGCGGCGCCTGATCGTCTCGATGGAAGCCTGGATCGCGGAATCCATACGTTGGGACAGACCCACCTCGGTTACCGCGAGCGTCACGACGTCGTCGCCCTGCCGCGTAACTTCGAGATCGGTGCCGGAGAAGCCGCCAAAGACATCGCTGCCCACTGGAAGCGCCAACTTTTTAAGCTCCGTGAACGCTTTCTCCGTATCGCCAGGCTGGCGGATTCGCACCGAGACGCTGCGCCCGGGGAGGTTCTGCGACAGGTCCGTGTAGCCGATGCGAGACTTACGCAAGGTCTCGCGGACGTCGCTGCGAATATTATTGAGCCAGTCCTCCACCATCTCCTTCTCGTCGAGCTGGTAGAGGAGATGCGCGCCGCCTTGGAGGTCGAGACCGAGACTGACCTGCTTGTGCGGCACCCATCTCGGCCACTGCGCGACCGTAGAGGCGGAGAACAGATTTGGGAGGGCAATAAAGACGCCGGCAATGACGATGCCGAGCACAAGAATCAGCTTCCATCTTTGAAAATGCAGCATGGCCGCGCGTAAACTCCAGATCAGACTCTTAAGATGGGAACCTCAGAAGGCCTCAGTCGGCCGCGGCCTTCGCCTTTGACTTGGGCGCGGCTGGGGGCTCGCCCTTACCTCTCACCTCCGAGACCGTGGCGCGCAGGACCTTGATCCTAACGCCCTCAGCGATTTCGATTTGCAGTTCGTCATCTTCAACCTTGCTCACCTTGCCGATGATGCCACCTGCGGTGACGACCGTATCGCCGCGTCGAATTGCTGCAATCAAGGCCTGATGCTCCTTGAGCCGCCTCTGCTGCGGCCGGATCATCAGGAAATACATGATGCCGACGATTAGCACGGTCGGGATGAGCAGGCTATTCAGGTAGTCGAAGGCGCCTGGGGCTGCCTGTGCGAGGACGGTTCCGGTCATTGCTCCACTTTCGTGCTTGGCTTAAGGATGGCCGCCCTTGCTTCAGCAAAGCGGCCTTCGGTCCCGCAACCAAAGCGTGACCCCCCTCGAAGGTGGCGCGACTATAGCGGGCTGCATAACCTTTGCAAACGGGGGCAAAATGAACTTTCAGGAGCCCATGACCGGCCTTTTCGAGCGGATTGCGCGGGCCTTGGAAAGGCTCGCCCCGAACGAGCCGCGCCGACCCGATTTTGAGCTCGCTGACGCCTTTGTATGGCACGCCGAGCCTGACACCTTCCAGCCGGTTTTCGAGGTGAACCGCGTGCCGCTATCCCTGCTCAAGGGCATCGACGGCATGCGCGACGCCCTCCTTGCCAATACCGCACGCTTCGCCAAGGGTCTTCCCGCCAATAATGCGTTGCTCTGGGGCGCGCGCGGCATGGGCAAGAGCTCGCTCGTCAAGGCTGTGCATGCCGAGGTTCGGGATCTCAAGCTCGTCGAGATTCATCGCGACGATATCGCGTCGCTGCCGCGCTGCTTGGGTTATCTGCGTGACAGTCCCCACCGCTTCATTCTGTTCTGCGACGACCTCTCCTTCGAGGCGGCGGACACGACCTACAAATCCTTGAAGGCCGTGCTCGAGGGCGGCATCGAAGGACGCCCGCGCAACGTCATCTTCTATGCCACCTCCAACAGGCGGCATCTGATGCCGCGGGAGATGCTGGAGAACGAGCGCTCGACGGCCATCAATCCTGCCGAGGCGGTGGAGGAAAAGGTCTCGCTCTCAGACCGGTTCGGGCTGTGGATCGGATTTCATCACTGCAGCCAGGATGAGTATTTGGAGATGGTGCGCGGCTACGCCGAACATTACAGGATCGAGATTCGAGACGAGGCGCTGAGGAGCGAGGCTTTGGCGTGGGCGATGGGCCGCGGCAGCCGCTCCGGGCGTGTGGCCTGGCAATATATTCAGGACCTCGCCGGCCGATTGGGCAATCCGCTTTAGCTAGTCGGCGCTGGCGGCCATATTGTTCATGAACTTCGTGGGATCGATCGGGCGCGATCCCTTGCGCAGCTCGAAATGAACCTGCGGCTGGCTGACCGAGCCGGTGGCGCCCGCCTTGGCGACGATCTGGCCGCGGCGGACTTTGTCGCCCCGCTTCACCAGAAGCTCCTCGTTATGCGCGTAGGCCGAAACCCAATTATTGGAGTGACGGATCAGCACGAGGTTGCCGTAGCCTTTCAGCTCGCTGCCGGAGTAAGCGACGACGCCATTCTCGGCCGCCTTCACGGGCGTGCCCTGCGGCACCGCGACATTGATGCCGTCATTATGCCCGCCATCAGGCTTGGTGCCGAAGCCCGAGATGACGCGACCCTGCACGGGCCAGCGGAAGCTGTTGCCGGACATCGGATCCGGTGCCGGCAGCTGATCGACGCTCGCGACCCTGGCATTGCTCGCGGGCTTGTTAGGGTCACCGCCGATGACTTCCGGCGACGCGGCGACATCGGGCGCAGGCGTGGTTTGCTTTGGCGCCGGAGCCGGATCGGGCTCGCGGGCGGCAACAGTCTTTCGCGGAGGCTGCTTCTTGGCGCCAGGGATCAACAGCTTCTGGCCGACCTGGAGCCGGTCCGCCCGCGCAAGGCCATTGCGCTCCATGATGGATCTCTCGCTGACGCCGAACTTGTCGGCGATCAGGCTCGGCGTATCGCCCCTCTCCACACGGTAGGCTGTGGTGAGGCCAGGCTTCGCCGCGGGCGCGCTTTGCACGAGCGGCGGTTGCGGGCTCGGCGCGGTGGCACGCGGATAGGCGCGCGGCGCGGGGTTCGCCGGAGTCGGAGTATAAGAGGCCGGCGTCGCCTGCGGCCGGTAGGACGACGGCAGCGGCGGCAACGGCGTGCCGTGCGCGAGCTGGGTCGTGTTGGTCGAGGCCGGATACTCGCTGCCATAGACCGACTCATGCGGAACCGGCAACGCGGCCGTCGTAGAATAGTCGGCGGTCTGGGCCGCGGGAGCGGTCTGGGACGACTCGGTGAGGTTGAACGAGGGAAAGTCGAAGCGGGAGGTGCCCGAGCTGCATCCTGCCAAGGCAAGAGCCCCGCTCACGGCGCCGACGGTCGCAATGAAGCGGCCTAGCATCAAGCCGAACGCTGCGTGTCGCATAACCCTCGCCCCTCATACTCTGCCCAACCGAGTAAAGCGTGGGAGCCGTAAACAAGCTGTTAAGTCTCTCCTCCTGCACGAAAAGATTCAGCGGCGCAGAACTTACGGCCGTTTCACCCGGCCGTGGACCAGCGGGACGAAGCGTACCGGCAGGAGCGCCGTCTCGACCAGGCCCTCCTCGGTCTTGTCGATCTGCACCAGGGACTGGGAGTCGCGGGATTCGCCGAGCGGGATGATCATGCGCCCCCCGACTTTCAGCTGATCGAGCAGCGCGCGGGGCGGATCCGCCGCTGCCGCGGTGACGATGATGCGGTCGAAGGGCGCCTGCGGCGGCCAGCCGAGCCAGCCATCGCCGATGATGGTCGTAATATTGGTGATGCCGAGCTTGGCGAAGCGGCGCTCCGCCGCCTTTTGCAACTCCCGCCAGCGTTCGATCGTGTAGAGGCGGCGGCAGAGATGCGACAGGACCGCCGCCTGATAGCCGGACCCCGTGCCGATCTCCAGCACCTTGTGGCGGTCGTCGAGATCGAGCTTCTCCGTCATATAGGCTACGACGAAAGGCTGCGAGATGGTCTGGCCACACTCGATCGGGAGCGCGATGTCCTGATAAGCATGATCGACAAAAGCCTGGTCCACGAACAGATCGCGCGGCACGCGCTCGATCGCACGCAGCACCCTGGTCGTGCGGATGCCCCGCCGCCGGAGCTGCATGATCAGGCCGATCTGGTCTTGCGCGCTCACCATTGGCTTTGCCCACCCCCTTCGACGGAGCGGTTGGCGACTATCCGACGATTCTCGTCACCGGCGTAGGCTCTATTTCTGCGCCCCGTTGAGCACCGTCTCGAACGCCTCGCGCGTCGGCTCGTCGGTATAGTCGAGACAAAGTGGGGTGACGGAGATGTACTTGCAGCCCACCGCCCAGAGGTCGGTCCCTTTCGGCGGCTTTGCCTTCCGCCGTTCGACGCCGAGCCAGTAATAGGCCTTACCTCGAGTATCGAGCCGATCGTCGATGCGGAACAGCTCGGGATTGCGGAGGCCCTGCACCGTGGCACGCATGCCCTTGACCGCATCGGGCTCGCAATCCGGATAATTGACGTTGAGCACGACGCCGTCGGGCCAACCCATCTTGAGCAGCCTGCGCACGAGCTCTCCGCCATGCTGCATCGGCGTCTCCCAGATCGGCTCGCCCGTGCCCTGGTCGGTCATGGCGGGGCCGGTGACAAGGCTCATGGCAATGGACGGGATGCCGAGCAGCGTGCCCTGGATCGCACCCGCGACCGTGCCGGAATAGGTGATGTCGTCGGCGAGGTTCTGGCCGCGATTGACGCCCGATATCACCAGATCGGGGACCTTGTCCTTGAGCAGAAACCTGAGGCCCATGATGACGCAATCGGTCGGCGTTCCGCGCACCGCGTAGTGCCGTTCGCCGATCTCGGTCATGCGCAGTGGCTCGGACAGCGTCAGGGAATGCGACGCACCGCTATTGTCGAGCTCTGGCGCTACGACCCAGACATCGTCGCTCAAATCGCCGGCGATCTTCTCCAGAACCTGCATCCCCGGGGCAGCAATGCCGTCATCGTTGGTGAGGAGGATGCGAAGCTTCGATGTGGCTTTCGTCATGGAGCGCGTTCGATCCTTTCGATGCCGCCCATATAGGGCTTGAGAACTTCCGGGACGCGCACGCTGCCGTCCTCGTCCTGGTAATTCTCTAGCACCGCAATCAGCGCGCGGCCGACGGCGATGCCCGAGCCGTTCAGCGTGTGTACGAACTGCGTCGCCTTCGCCTCTTTCGCTCGGTAGCGCGCGTTCATGCGCCGCGCCTGGAAGTCCCCGCAGTTGGAGCAAGAGCTGATCTCGCGATAGGCGCCCTGCCCCGGCAACCACACCTCGATGTCGTAGGTCTTCTTGGCGGCAAAGCCCATGTCGCCGGTGGAGAGCACGATGGTGCGGAAGGGCAGGCCGAGACGCTTAAGCACCTCCTCGGCGCAGGCGGTCATGCGCTCATGCTCTTCTTGCGATTGCTCCGGCGTGGTGATCGACACGAGTTCGACCTTGGAGAATTGATGCTGGCGGATCATGCCGCGCGTGTCTCTGCCGGCAGCGCCCGCCTCGGCGCGGAAACACGGCGTCCAGGCGGTGACGCGCATTGGGAGCTTCGTCTCGTCGGTGATGTCGTCGCGCACGAGATTGGTGAGCGGTACTTCGGCTGTGGGAATGAGCCAAAGCGTGTCACGGAGGGGGGTTGCGGCAGATTTTACGACTGCGCCGGTGGTAGGATCGACCTCATCGGGAGGCACGTCAGGTGGTGAAGAGCGCCTCATGGAAAATTGATCGTCTTGAAACTTTGGCAGCTGGGCGGTGCCGAACATGGTGTCGTCGCGCACGAGCAGCGGCGGGTTGATTTCGGTGTAGCCATTCTCGGTCGTGTGCAAGTCGAGCATGAATTGCGCCAGCGCCCTCTCCAGGCGCGCAAGCGCGCCTTTGAGAACAACGAAACGCGCGCCGGAGAGTTTCGCCGCGGTCTCGAAATCCATGAGGCCGAGCGCCTCGCCGATCTCGGAATGCTGCTTCGGCTGAAAGGAGAATGTTGGGGGCGTGCCGACTTTGCGCAGCTCGACATTGGCTTTCTCGTCCACGCCGATAGGCACGTCATCGGCCGGCAGGTTCGGGATGCCTGCGAGCAGATCGAGGAGCTGCTTGTCGAGATCGCGCTCCTTCTCCTCGCCATCTTGGATCTTAGTCTTAAGGGCGGCGACCTCGTCCATGAGGCGCTTGGCTTCCGCCTCGTCCTTGCCCGCTTTTGCCTTGCCGATGTCCTTTGAAGCGGCGTTGCGGCGCGCCTGCGCGTCCTGGAGTTGCTGGATGGCGGCGCGGCGCTGCTCGTCGAGATCGAGGATCTGCTTGAGCAGCGCCTCCGGCGGCGGCTCGAAGCCGCGGTCGTTCAGGCCTTTGAGAAAAACGCCTTGATTGTCACGAATCCATCTGATGTCGAGCAAGGCTCAGTCCTGCGTTTCGCGATCCTGTGGGTGCCTTCGTATAGTGCTCTCGTCGCGCGTTGTCATGGAGGCTGTGCGTCCCCCTCACCTGCCCTCTCCCCAGCGGGGAGAGGGCAAAATTGAACCCCGGCTTGCGCTGATGACGAGGGTAGGCAAGGACCGCTCAGGCGGGCAGGCGCAGGGACACAATCGCCAAGCGCCCATCGGTATGGCAGGGATCGGCGCGCCGTTGCGGCCTTGCAGGTTTGCGTGAAAGCCGTCCTTCCACTCGACGGACTCGACCATAGAGGCGCGCTGCAATTCGTCCACGAGGCGGTCGCGGCCCGCATCGACGTCGGGGGCGATGTGATGGGTGACCTGCCCCGTCGTGCGGCTAAAGCCGACCCGCTCGTCGTAGGTCACGGCCCCGAACCAGCCGGGCCTGCCATTATAGAGTCGGTCCCACTGCCAGAGGCGGACATGGTGCCGCCGCCGGGTCCACCCGCGAGCGGCTGTTCGAAGGCCAAATCCTGCTTGCGCCCAAACAGGAAGAGATTGCTCACCGGCGCGTCGTCATCGGGGCGGCGGAAGACGGTGTCGGCGGCGATGAGGACGCTGCTCGCAAGCGTGATGGGGTCCGCTGGAAACCAGCCCGCGGCGGTCATCGAGCACACGACTTCAGCATCGCTTCCAACGATGGCGATATTGACCGGGTCGCCGGGATGACCGTCGCCGGTGCGGGTGATGCGTGCCGACGGGACAAGTAGCGGGTGACGGCGGAAGGAAAGCATCCACAACCTTGGCACGATCACATAGGACGCCACGGCCCAGATCAAGGTCAGCAGGAGCAGAGTCTTCGTGTCAAGCATGAGCGGCTTGGGTCGCGATCAGGCCGGCTTGCCCGCCGGCGTGGTGTTGGCCTTCGATGCGGCGTGCTTCTTCTCGGCGAGACGCACCGCATAGATCGACAGCTCGTAAAGCAGGATCGTCGGCAGCGCCATGGCGATCTGGCTGATCGGATCGGGCGGGGTGAGGACGGCTGCAACGACGAATACGCCGAGAATGGCGTGGCGGCGATATTTCTTCAGGCCGGCCGAGGTGACAATGCCGGCGCGGCCGAGCAGCGTCAGCAGCACCGGCAATTGGAAGCAAATGCCGAAGCCGAGGATCAGCGTCATGATGAGGCTGAGATATTCGCTGACCTTGGCGGTGAGATGGATCTGCACGTCGCTGTCGGTCTGCTGCATCGACAGGAAGAAGGTCATGGCGAGCGGCATCGCAACGAAATAGACCATCGCCGCGCCGAGCAGGAACAGGACCGGAGTCGCCGCGAGAAACGGCAGGAACGCTTGCCGCTCGTTGCGATAAAGACCCGGCGCGACAAACATGTAGATCTGCGAGGCGATGACGGGAAAGGCGAGGAAGATCGCGCCGAACAAAGCGAGCTTCACCTGGGTGAAGAAGAACTCCTGTGGCGCGGTGTAGATCATCTCGATCGGGGTATCGACGCCCGCCGCGAGGCGATAGGGCCACAACAGCAGATTGTAGATCGGCTTGGCGAACCAGAAGCAGAGCAGGAACGCCACGAAAATGGCGGTCACCGACCAGATGAGCCGGCGGCGGAGCTCGACGAGATGCTCCATGAGCGGCGCCTTCGACGCGTCGATGTCGTCGTCGGTCACGGCGTCCGCTCCGTCGGCTTGCGCGGCTTGCGGGGTGCGGATTTTGCTTTGGCCTGCTTCGTCTTGGGCACGGTCTTGCCGTTCGACGCGGTCTTTACCGCGGCGTTGCGCTTGAACGCTGCGGCGCGCCTCGAGGCAGCGCGCCGTGCAGGCTTAGGAACCGGTTCGGACGCGGGTGCGGCCAGTTCCTTCGGGAGCATCAACGGCTGATCGAAGGGCGCGTTCAAATCGATGGACGAGCCGCCCGCCCGCATCTCCTCAAACGTGTTACGCATCTCGTCGAGTTCGCTCTCCCGCATCGCGTCGTCGAACTGCCGCTGAAAATCGGAAGCCGCGCGTTTGAGTTTGCCGGCATAGTGACCGAAGGTGCGCAACAGGCGCGGCAGCTCCTTGGGGCCGACGACGACGATCGCCACGACGGCGATGACGAGAAGCTCCGACCATCCGATGTCAAACATAAGCGTGCTTTAGAGGACGCTCGCGGCAGCGTCGAGCCTGTTCCCCGCCCTGGCGTCAGGAGGATTTGCGGCGCGTAGTCTTCGCCTGCGTCGTCTTGGCGCGCGTGGTCTTGGCACGCGCGGCCGGCTTGGCGGCGGGCGGCGCCTTGGCCGCCTCGTGCTCGATCAGCTTCGGCTTGGCGCGAGGACTTGCGGGGGCAGGCTCATCCTGGTCCGCCATGCCCTTCTTGAAGCTCTTGATGCCTTGCGCGACATCGCCCATCAGCTCGGAAATCTTGCCGCGGCCGAACAACAGCACGAACAGCACGATGACGAGGAGGATGTGCCACCAGCTCGCAATTCCCATTGAATTTCTCCAACCACGCCTTTGCGCAGCGTCCCTCTATTCGCCATACTATGGCAGCAAACCCCGCAACCCCGCAAGCCACGGCCCCGGCTATGGAACGGCTTGAGACGGGCCGTTGTCCGCAGGGAAGACGAGCACGGCGCCCTGATCGACCTTGACGCCGATCTCCGACCCGAGCTGTGGAACGTCGCTCTCGCGCACCCGTGCCAGGATCAGCGCATCGAGCCCCTGCACCGCAAGCTCGACCAGGGCAATGTCGCCGAGAAAGCGCGAATCGAGCACGCGCGCGGGCACGCCCTCGCCAGCGGGCAGGAAGCGGACGCCGCGCTGGCGCACGCAGACGATGGCGGCGCCGCCCTCCGCGATGCCGTTGGCGGGAAACATGCCGAGCACCGTCGCGGCGCTGCCGCCTATGACGCGCGCGGGCAACTCGTTGAGGTCGGAAAAGGTGCGCGCGGCGAAGATGTTCTTGGGCGCGCGATAGAGATCCAGCGCCTTTCCGACCTGCAAGAGCTTGCCCTTGCGCATCAGCGCGACGCGGTCGCCCATGCGCATGGCCTCCTCGGGGTCGTGGGTGACGACGATGCAGGTGGCGCTCGTTTCATGCAGAATGACGAGCGTCTCCTCGCGCATCCTTTCGCGCAGGCGCGGATCGAGGCCGGAGAACGGCTCGTCCATCAGGAGCACGCTCGGGCGCGGCGCGATGGCGCGGGCGAGCGCCACGCGCTGCTGCTCGCCGCCGGACAGGATGTGCGGATATTCGCTGGCGTAATGGGCGAGGCCGACGCGCTCGAGGCTCGCGAAGGCTTCCGCCTTCGCCTCGCTGCGCGTGAGGGATTTCAGGCCATAGGCCACATTGTCGACGATCGAGAGATGGGGAAACAGCGCGAAATCCTGAAACATGAGGCCGACGCCGCGCTTCTCCGGCGGCACGAAAATGTCGGGGCCGGCCACCTCCTTGTTGTCGAGGAGGACGCGGCCCGAGGAGGGCCGCTCCACGCCCGCGGCGAGGCGAAGCAGCGTGGTCTTGCCGCAGCCGGAGGGACCGAGCAGACACACAATCTCACCCGGCGCCACGTCGAGACTGACATGATCGAGCGCGACCGTGTCGCCATAACGGCGCGAGACATCGTCGAAGGTGAGACGCGCCGCAAAGGTGACGGCGACCTTGCCGCGGCGATGCGACGGGTCGCCCGTCGGGCGCGCGCGGACTTTTAGGAACTCAAACACGGGGACGATCTACGCTCTCGGAAGGCTGGCGCGCAACCGCGCGAGGCTCAGTCCCGCTCGTCGATGCCGTCCTCGTCGGCCTCGTCGCCGGGCGCGGCGTCCTCCGCGGGCAACGCGCCCATCGGTTCGCCGTCATCGTCCTCGCCCTCACCCAAAGGCTCATCCTCCAGGGGCTCCTCGTCCTCGCGGAGGTCGTGGGCATCGTCGGGGCTGGGCATGGAGAAGCCGGGCGGCAGGGAATCGAGAAGCCCCGCCCCTTTCAGCTCGCCGAGCCCGGGCAGATCCTGAATGGCGTCGAAGCCGAAATGCTCAAGGAAACGTTCGGTGGTGCCGTAGGTGACGGGGCGGCCGGGGGCGCGACGGCGACCGCGCAGCCTGATCCAGCCCGTCTCCAGAAGCACATCGACGGTGCCCTTCGACGTGCTGACGCCCCTGATCTCCTCGATCTCGGCGCGCGTCACCGGCTGGTGATAGGCGATGATGGCAAGGGTCTCGAGCGCGGCGCGCGACAGGCGGCGCTGCTCGGCGGCCTGGCGCTCGAGCAGGAAGGAGAGATCGTCGGCGGTGCGGAACGCCCATTTGCCCGCGACGCGCACGAGATTGACGCCGCGGCCGGCATAGAGGCCCTGGAGCTCCTCAAGAAGTGCGGTGACATCGTCGCCCTCGCCGAAATGCTGCGCGAGCGCAGATGTGGCGAGCGGCTCGCCGGCGGCAAACAACAACGCCTCCAAGACGCGCAGCTTCTCGCGCCGGTCGGCCGAGGGCAGCGCCATGACATTGGACGGAAACGGCAGAGGCAGCCGCGACATGGGGCTCTCAGGCTCGCCGTCTTCGTCGTCCGTCTCGACGGCCCTATCCATCGGCTTCGCAGTCATGAGCAACCTCGTCCTTATTGTCGTGCGTGTTCATTTCAAGCCGCCTGGTTGCGGCGGCGAACGAGAAGCGGCGCGAACTCCTTGGACTGACGAAGCTCAAGCGCGCCCTCGCGCGTCATTTCCAGCGTGGCGGTGAAGCCACTCGCGAGCGCCGTACGCCGCAGCTCAGGCTCCACGAGAAATTCGGCGAAAAGCTGGTCGAGCGGCGCCCAGTCGAGCGTGAAGCCGAGCATGCGCTCAAGCTCGGAGCGCGCCTCCTTGATGGACCACACCGTGCGCGGCGCGAGATGCAGGGAATGCGTCGCGGTGCGCGCACGCTGCTGCGCATAGGCCTTGAGCAGATCGTAGACATTGGCGTCGTAGGTGGTCTTGCGCGTGAGCTTGATAGGCTCGGGCAGACCGCGGGGGAAGACATCGCGGCCGAGGCGCTTGCGCGTCATGAGCTTCGCTGCGGCATCGCGCATGGCGTCGAGGCGTTTCAGCCGGAAGGCGAGCAAGGCCGCCAGTTCTTCGCCGGTCGGCTCGCCGTCCTCGCTCTGGTCCGAGGGGAGCAGCAGCTTCGATTTCAGGAAGGCGAGCCACGCCGCCATGACGAGATAATCCGCGGCAATCTCCAAACGCAGGCGGCGCGCTTCGCCGATGAAGTCGAGATATTGCTGCGCCAGCGCGAGCACGGAAATCTTGGCGAGGTCCACCTTCTGCGTACGTCCAAGCGCGAGGAGAAGATCGAGCGGACCCTCGAAGCCTTCGACATCGACAACGAGCGTATTGTCGGAGCTCAGGCCTTCGCGCTCCTCCGCCTCCCAGTCGGATGCATCGTCGCGCTCGGCGCCGACTTTGGTGGAATTCTGCGCCGTCATGCGCGCCTCACGGTTTCGCAGGCGGCTGCCACTTTCGTCTCGGCGGCTTCCGTCACGAGCGCCATCGCCTCCGTAGCATCGAAGGGCTCAGGCTCATGCAGCGCGGAGAGCGCATGCGCGAAACGCTCTGCCGCTTTGCCCTGGAGTGCAGGGACCGCGGCGGCGACTTCGATCATCTCGGCCATGTTGCCGCTGCAATGGAGAACGACATCGCAGCCGGCCGCGATCACGGCTCTCGCGCGATCACCGAACGTGCCGCCAAGGGCCTGCATGCCGATATCATCGCTCATGACTAAGCCATTCAATCCAATCTGATTTCGAATCACTTCGCCTATTATAACGGGCGAGACGCTTGCCGGTCGCTCCCGATCGAAGGCCGGGATCAGAACATGGGCGGTCATGGCGAGCGGCGCATCGCTGAGCGCCTGAAATGGCCGAAAATCAACGTCGCGCAACTCAGCCTCGCTGGCATCGATTCGCGGCAGGGCGAGATGGCTGTCGGCCCCTGCCCGGCCATGCCCCGGCACGTGCTTGACCACCGGAAGGACGCCGCCAGCGAGACAGCCATCCATGACGGCGCGGCCGAGCGCGACGATGGTCTCAACGTCGGCGCCATAGGCGCGATCGCCGATGATCTCATGCGCGCCCTGTTGCGGCACATCGAGGACGGGCGTGCAATTCACGTTGATGCCGAGGTCGTTGAGTTCCTGCGCGATGAGCCTCGCGCCGGCGAAGGCTGCTTTCTTCCCGGCCCCTGGATCTATGGCGTGGAGACGCCCGTAGCAGCGCGCAGGCGGCATGGCGCGCCAATGCGGCGGCCGCAGGCGCTGCACGCGTCCGCCTTCCTGATCGATGAGAATGAGAACGTCGTCGCGGCCGACGGCTTCCTTGAAGGCCGCGACAAGCGTGCGGATCTGATCCGGGCTTTCGCAATTGCGCGCGAAGAGAATGAGCCCGCAGGGGCGCGTGCGCGCGAAGAAGACACGCTCCTCGTCGCTGAGAGCGGTGCTTGCGCAACTTGAGATGAAGGCTGTGAGGGTCACCGACGCGGGGCTAGCCGCCCCGCGTCGCGCGGTCAAGATCTTACGGTCCTGAGCCTGTTTATTGGCTCATCACGAGGCAATCGGTGCCTTGCGACTTCAGCTGGGTACAGACCTTGGTTGCCTCGCCCTTGTCATCGATCGGACCGATGCGAAGCCGGTACCAGACGCCCTTGGAGCCGAGATCGGCTTTCTGCACCATGGGACGATAGCTCGCGAGCAGCGTCGGATATTTCTGCTGCATGTCCGCGAATGTCGCGAGCGCTTCGGTCTGGTTCTTCTTAGAGCCGACCTGAACGACATATTTCGAGGGTTTGGCGGGCGCCGTTGCAGCGGCGGCGGCGGGCTTGGGCGGCGTTGGAACGGCGGCCACTTGTTGCGGGGCCGGCGCGGCTGGCGCGGCGGCTGGTGACTCTGCGGTCGCGGGTGCGGGCGTTGGTGCTGCCGCTTGCGGTGTTGCCGGCGGCGTTGCCACTGCGGTGCCAGGCGATTCGGCGCTTGCCACCTGCATGCCGGGAGGCGCGCCCGACGGCATGGAGGCCGTTGTCTCAGCGCCGCCTTGCGGCATGGCGGGCGGGACGACCGAGCCATCGGGGCGCACGACCATGGTCTTTACGCGGCGCGGGCCGCCATCTTCGTCCTCAAGCGGCGCGCTTGCGACTTGCGGCGGACCGGCTTCGGCACCGGACAGGGATGCCGTCTCAGCGGTGGCCGGCAGAGCCGGAACGGCCAGCTCTTCCTGGCGCGGCACGAGACGCTCGTTCTCGGGCTGATCGCCATTCTGGAGCCGGTCGTAAATGAGCTTGTTCTTATGCGGGAAATCCTTGCCGCCAGGGTCAGCCGGGGCTTCCTTCACGGGTGTGTTGTCGGCCTGAACCACGGGCGGCTCGCCGCTGCCGAGACCCCCGCCGCTCTGCTTATAGGCGAAGGCGAGAGCACCGCCGAGAGCGATCGCGCCAAGAAGCGCGCTGCCCACCATGAAGGCGCTGCGGCTAGTGAAATTGAGCTTGCGGCCGGATTTCGCAATCGCGGCGGCCGGCGCCGGACCCTGACCGTCATCGAGGAAATCCGCGTCGGCGCGCTCGCCCTCATAGAAGGCGTGGGCTGCGGGGCGCGGCGGCTCGGTGCCACCCAAAGCGATCTGAGGCATCGGCTGATCGTAACCCGCATCGAAGGCCTGCAAGGCACGGCGCGGGTCGCCCTGGGGCTGCTGGCCGTGCTGCGGAGCGCTGCCATGATGCTGCGAGGGATCATAGCCGTACTGCTGATAGCTCTGCTCGGCGCCGCTCTGCATGGCCCCATAGCCGCCGGTCTCGAAGGCTTGGTGCTCCGCCGGTTGGCCGTAGCTGGGATCGGAAGGATGGTTGGGATCTACGAAGGTCGGCTCAGGGAAGCTCGCATCCGAAAAGCTCGCGTCCGGGTAGCTCGCATCCGTTAGATTTTGCTCGAAGCTGCCGGCCTCGAAACTTGCATCCACGCCCTCGGCGTAGCTCGCATCCTGATACGACTGCGTTCCCTGGTAGTGGCCGCCCGGATAGTCCTGCTGGCCCTGGTAAGGCTGCTGCCCGGAAACGCCGCGGCCACTATAGAGGCGGGGATCGTAGCTCTGCGGCTGTGCTTGGGGAGCTTGCTGATAGCTCGGCGCCGGGGCCGGCTGGGGCTGGTAGGACGGGGTCTCAGGCTGGGGAGCGTAAGCCTGATTCGGAGCCTGGTAGGCGCTAGGATGGCTGGGCGCGGGATTGGCGTAAGCATTGAAGTCGGGCGTGGTGTAGTCGGGCTGTCTAGGAGCGGGCTGCGGCTCCGGTGCCGGCTCATTTCCGCGCGTAACAGGCGTATAAGTCGGCATTTGCGCGAAAACCGGACTTACGCCTCCGAAAATCGAGCGCTGTCCCGCCGCCGGCTGTCCCGGCCTGCCCGCACCACCTTGACCCATGTAGGAACCCTCATTTGTTGTAGCGTTGTGCGTCGTCGCGCCCCAGGGCGCATCGCCCGGCGCATTTTCTGCCCTCAGCCTATCGGCAAAATCAACCTGCGACTCAGGGGCCGGATCAGCCTCACGGCCGTATCCGTCATCGTGCATGGACATGGCTACTTCCCTCGAACCACCCCTGCCCCCCCCGATCAGCTCAATGCAATTCTTGCATGGCGTGAACGCCGAGGATCCCCAAACCTAACGCCAACACGCGTTGCGTAGCTACGACGAGTGCTACACGGGAACGCGTTAACTCTCGGTCACTATCGTAAATAAATCGTAATTGTGGCGAGTCTTTGCCCCGGTTCCAAAGACCGTGAAAGTCTCCAGCAAGATCATAGAGATAGAATGCGATGCGATGCGGCTCATGAGTTGCGGCCGCAGCTTCGACGAGGCGTGGGAAGTGAGCGATACGCTTAATGAGAGCGATCTCGGAATCATCATTCAACCGGTCCAGATCCGCGCGCGCCAAATCACTCCCTCCCGAATAAAGGTCGGGGAACTGCTGTCTAACATTACGCAGAACGGAACTCGCCCGCGCATGGGCGTACTGAACATAAAAGACCGGGTTGTCGCGCGACTGCTCGGTGACTTTCGCAAAGTCGAAATCGAGCGGCGCGTCGTTCTTCCGGAAGAGCATCATGAAACGAACGGGGCCAGCGCCCACTTCGTCCACGACCTCGCGGAGAGTAACAAAGGTCCCGGCACGCTTGGACATCTTGACAGGCTCACCGGCGCGAAACAAGCGAACGAGCTGACAAAGTTTAACGTCGAGCTCGGCCTGGTTGCCGGTGATCGCCGCGACGGCGGCCTTCATGCGCCTGACATGCCCGCTGTGATCGGCGCCTAACACATCGATCATGCTGTTAAAGCCGCGTCTGAACTTGTCGCGATGATAGGCGATGTCCGCTGCAAAATATGTGTAGTTGCCATCAGACTTGACGAGCGGCCGATCCATGTCGTCGCCGAACGCGGTGGAGCGGAAGAGGAGCTGCTTGCGGTCCTCCCATTCCTCGTCGACCCTGCCCTTAGGCGGCGGCAGGCTGCCTGTGTGTATCAGGCCCTGCTTGTCGAGATCGGCGATCGTCGCGGCAATCTTGTCTTCGCCGCCTTGCGTCAACGAACGCTCCGAGAAGAACACGTCGTGGCTGATATTCAGTTGAGCGAGGTCGTCCTGGATCATGTCCAGCATCTTGTTCAACGCGACTTCACGCACGAGCGGCAACCAATCCGCCTCCGGCATCGACAGCAGGTCGCGCCCGTAAGTATCGCCAAGGGCCTGTCCAACGGGTTGGAGATAGTCGCCGGGATAGAGCCCTTCGGGGATCGCGCCGATCTCCTCGCCGAGCGCCTCGCGATAACGAAGAAAGGCCGAGCGCGCGAGCACGTCGACTTGGGCGCCGGCATCGTTGAGGTAGTATTCGCGGGTGACGGCGTAGCCGGCGAAGCCGAGAAGATTGGCGAGCGCATCGCCGAAGACGGCGCCGCGGCAATGGCCGACATGCATGGGGCCGGTCGGATTGGCGGACACATACTCGACGTTCACGGCGTTCCCGTTGCCCAACATGCTGCGGCCGTAGTCGTCGGCCTGTTCCAGCACCATGCGCAGCACGCTCGGCCAGAAACCACGGTCCAGTGTCAGATTGATGAAACCGGGCCCGGCGATCTCGACCTTTTCGATAAAGGGGTTGGAGGCGATCATGGGCCCGATGCGCTCCGCAAGCTTGCGCGGCGGCGCGCCCGCAGCCTTGGCCAGGACCATGGCAGCATTGGTGGCGAGGTCGCCGTGGGAGCCGTCCTTAGGGGCCTCGAGCGTGATGCCCTCGATGCTCGCGTCGATCGGCACGACGCCGTCATGCTTCAGCTGTTGGACGGCCGCCAGAACGTGCCCGTGGAACCCTGCGAAAACGTTCATGAAAACTCCGGAGGCACTTGTTTGAGCATGATCTTTCCCGAAAACCGGTTCCCACTTTTCCGGATCATGCTTCGGCGCGACTACCGTAAATCGGGGGTGGCGTCAAACAGCCGGCGGTGCTCGGCGAGCGCATAGCGATCGGTCATGCCGGCAATGAAATCGCAGACATAGCGGGCAAAGGGGCGGCGGTCCGTGGCCGGCGCCTGCTCGCGCCAGTCCGCGGGAAGCGCGGCGGCGGCGTCCATGTAGCGCGCGAAGAGGTCGGCAACGACGAGCTCGGCCTCGCCCATGATGCGGGTGATGCGCGCGTGGCGGTAAACATGCGCCGTCAGGAACGCACGCAGCTCGTCGAGCTCGGCCTTCATGGACGGCGAGAAGGCCACCATCGGCTCGCCAGCGCTGCGGATGTCGTCCGCGCCTCTCGGCGCCAGCTGGCGCAGCCGGCGCTGCGTCTCGGCGGTCGCATCGTTCACCATTTCGGTGATGAGCCGGCGGTTGACCTCGTAGAGGCGCCGCGGCGCGTCGGCTTGCGGAAAGGCGGCGTTCACCTCGGCGAGAGCGCAGCCAGCGATCGGCACCTCGGCGAGCTCGGCGAAGCTGAAAAGATCTGCGCGGTAGCCGTCGTCGACGTCGTGATTGTTGTAGGCGATGTCGTCGGCAAGCGCGGCCGCCTGCGCCTCGACGGACGGATAGCTCGCAAGCTCGAGATCCTGCTTGGCGCAATAGCCCGCGATGGGTTCCGGCACCGGCGGGGCGTAGGCCGCGATCAGAGGACCATTGTGCTTCACGAGCCCCTCGAGCGTTTCCCAGGTGAGGTTGAGGCCGTCGAAGCTTGCATATTTGCGCTCGAGCTTGGTCACGACGCGGAGCGACTGGGCGTTGTGATCGAAACCGCCGGCATCGCGCATGCACGCGTCCAGCGCGCGCTCGCCGGCATGGCCGAAGGGCGGGTGGCCGAGATCGTGCGCCAGCGCCAGCGCTTCGGTCAGATCCTGGTCGACGCGAAGTGTGCGCGTCATGGAGCGTGCGATCTGGGCGACCTCCAGGCTGTGGGTCAGGCGCGTACGGTAGTGATCGCCCTCGTGATAGACGAAGACTTGCGTCTTATGCGTCAGGCGGCGGAAGGCGGTCGAATGCAGGATGCGGTCGCGGTCGCGCTGATAAAGTGAGCGGGTCGGGCTTGGCGGCTCGGCCTTGAGCCTGCCGCGGCTCGTCGCGGCATCGACGGCGTAAGGCGCCAAGCCGGGCTCCGGCCCGTCGGCCGGCCCGCGCCCGGTTGAGGCAAAACCACCCTTGCGACCCTGGTCAATTGACAAGCGGTGTCCGCATCCTATGTTTCTTGGTGAAAGCGGGCTGTTTTCGCGATCCCGCCCCTAACTGGGCTATACATCAGATGAGCGATGCATCCATCACCTTAAGCGAGCGCGCCGCGCGGCGTATCGCCGACCTTCTCCGGCAGGAGGACACCGCCACGCTGTTTCGCGTCAGCGTGGAAGGCGGCGGCTGCTCGGGATTCCAATATCGCTTCGACCTGGTCAAGGAAACCGCTTCGGACGATTTCCGCATCGAACGAGACGGCGCCCGCGTCGTGGTCGATCCCGTCTCGCTCGGCTTCCTACAGGCGGCCGAGATCGATTTCGTCGACGATCTGATCGGCTCGCAGTTCAAGATCAACAATCCCAACGTCACCGCCGCCTGCGGCTGCGGGACCAGCTTCTCGGTCTAATCCCTCCTCTCGTCTTGCGAGCGTGGATGCCGGGATCAAGTCCGGGCATGACGAAACGTCAGGCCTGAGCTATTGCCCTTCCCATGAAGATCGCGACATGGAACATCAACGGCATCAAAGCCCGCATCGATACGGCGCGGACTTGGCTTGCGTCCGCCAACCCGGACATCGCCTGCCTGCAAGAAATCAAATGCGTGGACGAGGCCTTCCCGCGCGAGATGTTCGAGGACCTGGGCTACAATGTCGCCGTCCACGGCCAGAAGGGTTTCAACGGCGTCGCGCTCCTGTCGAAGCTGCCGTTCGACGAGGTGGCGCCACGGCTCGCGGGCGACGAGAGCGACGTGCAGGCGCGCTATCTGGAGGCCGTCGTGTCGGTGCCGTCCGGCGTACTCCGCATCATCAATATCTATTTACCGAACGGCAATCCCGTCGGCACCGAGAAGTTCGTCTACAAGCTCACCTGGATGACGCGCTTGCGCGAGCGCATCAAGACGCTACTCGCGAACGAAGAGCCGATGATCATCGCGGGCGACTTCAACGTGATCCCAACACCCGAAGACGTTTACAATCCCTCAGCGTGGCTGAACGACGCGCTGTTCAAGCCGGAAACACGCGCGCATTTCCAGGCGCTGGTCAATCTCGGGCTCACCGACGCCTTTCGCGCCTGCCACGACGAGCCGCACCGCTTCACGTTCTGGGACTATCAGGCCGGTGCGTTTCAGAAGAACCAGGGCTTGCGCATCGATCATCTGCTGCTTTCGCCGCAGGCCGCGGACCGGCTCGTGACATGCGACATCGATGCCGCGCCGAGGGCGTGGGAAAAGCCGTCGGATCACGTTCCGATCTGGATCGAGCTCAACGTATGAAGCGTGCGCCTGGGTCTAGGGCTTAAGCTGCGCGGGCTCGCCGCCCGGCGCGAAGCCGAGACCGATCGCCGCCTTGGCGTCAGCCTCGACCGCCGGCGCCGGTTCGGTCGGCGTTGCGCTCGCGGTCGTGGCGGCGCCGGGTGCGGCCGGCTTCGGCATGGCGCTCGAAGCGGGCATGAGAATTTGCGCGCCTGGCTTGGCAGGCTGGAGCTTGGTCGTGTCCGGAGCCGACAGGATCACATCACCCTTCTTGCCCATTCTCTGCATCAGCGATTGGGCGCTGCTGCGCGTCGCGGCGTTGGATGACGCTAAAACTTCCGTGTAGAGGGACGCGATCCATTTGGGCTCGGAACCGCTCGCCTTCGCACTTTCGTGCGCCATTGCGATCAACGCGAGACCGCGGGCGCGGCGCTGCGGCACTTGCTCACCGCGCCACAGCAACTCGCCGAGCGTGGCCTGCGCGGCCGCGTGCTGCTTCTTGGCCGCAATCGAGAGCCAGTTGACGGCGAGGCTGACATTCTGCGGCACGCCCTCGCCGCTCAGGTAGAGGCGTGCAAGCTGATACTGCGCGTCCGCGTTGCCGAAATAACTCGCGGCGTGGCGAAAGAAGTTCGCCGCGCGCGCCGGGTTCGCCGCCAAGCCCATCTCCGGAATGCCCTGCACATGATATTTGCCGAGGGCGACGAAAGCCTCGCCGACATATTTGGCGACGGGGCTCAGCGGCGTGATCTCCGCATGCTGGTCGGCGATTTGCTGATAATAGGAGAATGACTTGGCGTCGTTCTTCGCCACGGCGCCGCCGGCGCCGTAGAGGCGGGCAAGCTTGAGCTGCGCGCCAAGAACGCCGCGCTCGGCGGCATAGTCGAGCGCCGCAAGCGCGGCAGGCACCTCGCCCCCGGCAATGGCCTTGATGCCCTGGCGATAGGCCTCGGTCGCCGAGGCATAGCCCGGCGGCGTATCGCCCGCACCTGTGACGCCGGGGCCCACGATCATGAACGCCGCAAAGGCGGCGATAGCCTTCCTGTTACACATCAGCATAGCAAGCGACTTCCGCTTCCCCGCCAGGATGGGTGACGGCGCCCGTTCGCGCCGGTCCCACCTCATTTGCGTATTTCCATAAGGCGCCACTGCGAAATGCCGTCGGCCGCGCCTTCCAGGCCTTGGCTCGTTCCTTCAATTCCGCCTCACCGACCTCGAGGTCGAGCGTGCCGGCGTCGGCGTCGATGCTGATGATGTCGCCGTCGCGCAGGAGCGCGATCGGGCCGCACACAGCAGCCTCCGGTCCTACATGGCCAACGCAGAACCCGCGCGTTGCGCCGGAGAAGCGGCCGTCGGTGATGAGGGCGACCTTGTCGCCCATGCCTTGCCCATAGAGAGCGGCGGTCGTCGACAGCATCTCGCGCATACCTGGGCCGCCCTTCGGACCCTCGTAGCGGATGACGATGACATCGCCTTCCTTGTAGCTCTTGGCGCTGACCGCGGCGAAAGCGTCCTCCTCACAGTCGAAGCAGCGCGCGGGGCCGCGAAACTTCACGCCTTTCATGCCGGCGACTTTGACGATGGCGCCGTCCGGGGCGAGCGAGCCGCGCAAACCGACCACGCCGCCGGTCGGCGACAGCGGATTGTTCGCGGGCCGCACAACGTCCTGCTCGTCGTTCCACGCCACCTTGGCGAGATTGTCCTTCATCGTGCGTCCGGTGACGGTCATGCAATCGCCGTGGAGATAGCCGTGGTCGAGGAGAGTTTTCAGGAGAAGCGGCACTCCGCCAGCTTCAAACATGTCCTTGGCGACATAGCGGCCAGACGGTTTCAGATCCGCGATATAAGGTGTCCTTTTCATGACCTCGGCGACGGCGAAGAGATCGAAGTCGATGCCGCATTCATGCGCGATGGCCGGCAGATGCAGCGCCGCGTTGGTCGAGCCGCCGGACGCGGCAACGACGGCGGCAGCGTTCTCCAAGGCTTCGCGGGTGACGATGTCGCGCGGGCGGATGGTCAGCGCGAGGAGGTCCATGATCTTCTCGCCCGCAGTCATGCAAAAACTGTCCCTGATCTCGTAAGGCGCTGGCGCACCGGCCGAATACGGCAGCGCAAGCCCGATGGCCTCGGAGACCGTGGCCATCGTGTTGGCGGTGAATTGCGCGCCGCAGGCACCTGCCGACGGGCAGGCCACATGTTCGAGCTCGTCGAGATCCTCCGGCGACATCTTGCCGACCGAGTACTGGCCGACGGCCTCGAACAGATCCTGGACCGTGACCTGACGGCCGCGGAAGGTGCCCGGCAAGATCGACCCGCCATAGATGAAGATCGACGGCACGTTGAGGCGGCACATGGCCATCATCATGCCCGGCAGGGACTTGTCGCAGCCCGCAAGCCCGACAATGGCGTCATAGGCATGGCCGCGCATGGTGAGTTCGACGGAGTCGGCGATGACCTCGCGCGAGGGCAGCGAGGACTTCATGCCCTGATGCCCCATGGCGAGGCCGTCGGTAACGGTGATGGTGCAGAATTCACGAGGCGTTCCGTGCGCGGCGGCGACGCCCTGCTTCACGGCTTGCGCTTGGCGCATCAGAGAGATGTTGCAGGGGGCGGCTTCGTTCCAGCAGGTCGCCACCCCGACGAAGGGCTGATGGATCTGCCCGCGCGTCAGCCCCATCGCGTAATAGTAGGAGCGATGGGGGGCCCGGGTCGGCCCCTCAGTGACATGCCTGCTCGGCAAACGGGACTTATCGAACGTCTTTGCGTCCATCACCATGTCCGGAGATCATAGGAGATATGCGCTTACCTCCGCGCCTGCTCGCCCTGATCGTTTCGGCTGGCTTCCCGGTTCTCCCTCCCCCAAGCGAGGCCCTGGAAGGCTGTTACTCGGCCGAAACTCTTGTACTGGGCCGATGTCTCATCGTTTTATGGCGCAAACGAGGCGCAAATGCCTCAGTATGTGGCAATTTAGTTACAGTTTGCGCAGATTCCAGTTTAACGGTTCGATGAGCCCAAATGCTGGCATCGCGCTTGTGACCGTCTGGGCACACAAGTCGCATTAGAATTAGATGTGATCGCTAAAGCGCGGCTTCAAGGCGCTTCAAGGCCTGCGTGAGCTTGGCGGCCACGGCTACGGCTTCCGTCTTCCGCTCGCGCTGCTCCTCGACGACATGCTCGGGCGCGCGGGAGACGAATTTCTCGTTGGCGAGCTTGGCATCGAGCTGCTTGATTTCCGACCCCACTCTATCGATCTCGCGCTTCAGGCGTTTCGACTCCGCGTCGATGTCGATCACGCCGGCGAGCGGTAGCGCGAGCGTCGCTTCATCGAGCACGATCTGCACGGCCCCTGGGGGCGTTTCCCCGAAGCTCAACTCCTCGACCCGCGCCATGCGCTTGATGATATCGTCGTAACGGGCGACGCGCGCCTTCGTCGCCTCGCTCGCGCCACTGGCGACCAGCGGGACGCGGGCGGCGGCGGGAACGTTCATCTCGGCGCGGACCGAGCGCACATCGGAAATGAGCCGCAGCAGCCAGCCGATCTCGGCGTCGGCATCGGCGTTCTGTAGATCGCGCGCTTCCGGCCAAGGGGCGAGCATGAGGAACGTGTCGCGTCCTTCCGGCCCGGCCAGCTTCCCCCACAGTTCCTCGGTGACGAATGGCATGAAGGGGTGGAGCAGCTTCAATGCCTGATCGAGCACATACGCCGTCATGGCGCGGGTCTCAGTGGAGGCCTCCGCATCGGAGCCCAAAAGAATCGGCTTCGTCAGCTCCAAATACCAATCGCAGAACACGTGCCAGATGAAATGATAGATGGCGCCCGCGGCGTCGTTGAAGCGATAGGCCTCAAGCGCCTCGGTGACGGCGGCTGCCGTGCGCTCGCACTCGCCCGCAATCCAGCGATTGACGGTGGCGCGCGCAGACGCCGGATCGAAATCCGCATGAGGAACACGGCCATTCATCTGCGCAAAGCGCGCCGCGTTCCAGAGCTTGGTCGCGAAGTTGCGGTAACCCTCCACGCGTGACTCGGCGAGCTTGATGTCGCGGCCCTGCGCCGCCATGGCGGCCAGCGTGAAGCGGAGCGCATCGGCGCCGTAGCTCTCGATGAGGTCGAGCGGATCGATCACGTTCCCCTTCGACTTCGACATCTTCTGGCCCTTCTCGTCGCGGACGAGAGCATGGATGTAGACGTCGCGGAACGGCACCTCGTTCATCACATGAAGGCCCATCATCATCATGCGGGCGATCCAGAAGAAGATGATGTCGAAGCCGGTGACGAGGACGCTGGTCGGATAAAAACGCACGAGCTCCGGCGTCTTGTCGGGCCAGCCGAGCGTCGAAAATGGCCACAGCGCCGAGGAGAACCACGTGTCGAGCACATCCTCGTCGCGGGTGAGCGCAACGGGCTTGCCGTAATGATCCTTGGCGAGCGAGACGGCCTGCTCCTCGTCCTCGGCGACGAATACATGTCCGTCATGTCCGTACCAGGCCGGGATCTGGTGGCCCCACCAGAGCTGGCGCGAGACGCACCAAGGCTGGATGTTCTCCATCCAATGGAAATATGTCGTCTCCCAGTTCTTGGGGACGAAGACGGTGTGCCCGCTTCTGACGGCTTCGATGGCGGGCTTCGCCAAGGTCGCGGCGTCGACATACCACTGGTCGGTGAGAAAGGGCTCGATCACCGAATGCGAGCGATCGCCGTGTGGCACAGTGTGCAGATAAGGCTCGATCTTCTCGATTAAGCCCATCGTCTCCAGGCGCTCGACGATCATCTTCCGCGCGGCGAAGCGAAAGACGCCGTGCAGATCCTGAATCGTGCGCGTGAGTTCGGGGCTGTCGTCAACGCCTTGCGAGAAATCCGCATTCTTGTCGAGGAGGAGGCTGCCGTCGGGGCTGAGGATGCCGATCATCGGCAGGCCGTGGCGCCTGCCAACCTCAAAATCGTTGAAGTCGTGCGCAGGCGTGATCTTCACCGCGCCGGAGCCCTTCTCAGGATCGGAATATTCGTCCGCGACGATGGGGATGCGGCGCCCGACGAGCGGCAGGACGACATGCTTGCCGACAAGATTCTTGTAGCGCTCGTCGTCCGCGTGCACGGCGACCGCGGTATCGCCGAGCATGGTCTCGGGCCGCGTCGTCGCGACGACAATATAGGTCGAGGCGTCGTCGGGATCGAAACGCGTGCCCTCGATGGGATAGCGCAGATGCCAAAGATGACCCTTCGTCTCGATCTGTTCGACTTCGAGATCGGAGATCGCGGTCAGAAGCTCGGGGTCCCAATTGACGAGGCGCTTGTCTTTGTAGATCAGCTTGTCGCGGTAGAGCTCGACAAAAACCTTGCGCACCGCGCGGGAGAGGCCTTCGTCCATGGTGAAGCGCAGGCGGTCCCAGTCGCAGGACGCGCCGAGACGCTTGAGCTGGCCGACAATGGTGTTGCCGGACTCCTCTTTCCACTGCCAGACGCGGGCAATGAAGGCGTCACGGCCCATGGCGCGGCGGTTCGGCTCCTGCCGCTCCATGAGCTGACGCTCGACCACCATCTGGGTTGCGATGCCGGCATGGTCGGTGCCGGGCTGCCACAGCACGTCGCGGCCGCGCATGCGCTCGAAGCGCACGAGCGTATCCTGGAGCGTGTTGTTGAGCGCGTGCCCCATATGGAGCGAGCCGGTGACATTCGGCGGGGGAATGACAATGGCGTAGGGACGCGCGGCGACCCGCTCGGGCCGGCCGGCGGCGAAGGCGCCGGCATCCTCCCAGGCGCGGTAGATGGGCCCTTCAATGGCGCCGGGCTGGTAGGTCTTTTCGAGCATGATGCTTGGTGATGAACAAAGAGCGGGCGGCTCGCGTCCTACGCTCTTGCGTTTGGCGCTGTCAACCGGCTGCATGCGCGCCGACGTGACACGGCGAGCGTCGCGGCCGGCTAGCCCTCGCCGCGGCCCATCCGTCCCTCACGCAGCTCTTCGCGCAAGGCGGCCGTCAACACGCGCGACATGTTCTCATCGAGCCATTGCCGCAGCATCGGGCGCAGCATCTCCTTGACGCTGTCCTCGAGCGTCTTGCCTGAAGCGCCAAGCGCATCCTGCGCATGAGCGGGGGTATGCGCTCCGTTGGTCGGGCGGCCCATGCGCTCGGCAACGAAATCGAGCTCGGTCGCGGGCCCGCTCTCGGTCTGCCAATCCGACAGATCGCTCGACCATGACGCCTCGGGTTCGGCCCGGAACGTCTCGCTCGCGGCCACCATGTCCTCGAAGGAGAGTTCCGGCCGCGCCGGCTCTTCGGCCGCGGAAGCCGAGGCCTCTTCCTCAAATGTGGGCTCCTCGATGACGAGCTCGACTTGCGCAAATTCGGTCAGCACCAGTTCGGGTGGCGTGTCGGGCGCGGGCTCCGGTTCCGGCTGGAGTTGCGGCTGCGGCTCCGGCTGTGAACTCTGCAAGCGCCCGGCCCGGAGCGCCGCGATGGCCTGCTCCAGCGCGGAGGTGGCCTCAGCATTCGCGGACGGCGTGGGAGCGGGCTGTTCGAAGCTCACGTCATCAGCGGGTGCCGCGGCGGCCTCCTCGAAGCTCAAATCGGCATCGCTCAACGCCATCGGCGCGTCGGCCTGAAGCTCCGCGTCGGGGAGCATTTCCAAAAACGGCTCGGGTTCCGCCTGTTCGGCCGGCGGAGCCTCCGACTCTACCGGGGTAAGGCCAAGCTCCTTGGTCAGGTCAAGGATATCATCTTCCGGCTCGCCGCCCTGCCCGCTTCCGCTCAGAACGCGAGCAATATCGTCGATGATCTGAGTGTCGGCTGGTTGGTCGGCGGCGTCGAAATTTTCTGCCTCGGGCTGATGCTCGGGCGCGGCACGCTGCCGCCCGGGCGTCGTTTCATCGTCGGCGATAATGCGACGAATAGAGGCGAGAATCTCCTCCATCGTCGGTTCCGGAGCCCGCTCCATACTGCCCATACCTAGAATTCCTTGCCGCCATTTGCCCCCCGCAGCACCCGACGCTCAACACCAGGGTAGCCCTTGGGGAAAAGTTTAACACAGTGTTAACCCGCAAGTCTCGGTTTGGTTGGCCCCGATCCGCACTTGGTTAGCGCGCGCGGGCTGCCGCTATTCGTCTGGACCCGGCGGCGCCGGCGGGCGCAGGCCGAACCACTTGTTCTTCACGATGTCATAGTGCTCGATCGGGTCATAATAAGGCACTGAAAGACCGAGCGTTTGTGCGTCCATGCGGCCGATGGCGGCGTAGAGGGAATATTCCGCCACGACGCGGTCGCGCAAAGCGGTGACGAGCACGATCTGCGTATTCAGAAGCTCCCGCTGGGCGTCGAGAACGTCGAGGGTCGTGCGCTGACCGACCTTCTCCTCCTCACGCACACCGGCCAGCGCGATCTTATTGGCGGAAACGGCGGCCTCGGCGGATCTGATGGCGGGACCCGAGGATTGCAGGATGCCCCATTGCGAGATCACCTGAGCATGGATGCGAAGGCGCGCGTCTTCCACATCCTTCTTGCGTTGAATGTTGGTTTCCTTCGCCTGGCGCACACGCGCCGCAACCCCCCCACCCTGATAGAATGGGACGTTCACGCGCCCTGTCACCGTCGTGGTCTCAATCTCTTCCAGGGATTGGCTCTGGTCGAAGCGGCGATCGTATTGCGCCTCCAAAGTCACGGTCGGTAGGAGTTCCCCCATGATTTGCTGCACGACGAAGAGGGATGCCTCCTCCTCGTAGACAGCGGCAAGAATGAGAGGGTGCTCGCCGTCGCCAAGCGTCATCGCCTCGTCAATAGAGTTCGGCAGCAGATGCATGATGGAGGGCGGCGTGATGAGGGTGCCGGGGGGGTGGCCAATGACCTGCTGGTAGGCCGCATGGCTGATCTTCAAATCGGCCTGTGCCCTGCTGAGGGTGGCCTGCGCTTCCGAGAGCCGGGCCTCGGCCTGAGCGACGTCGGTCCGTGTGACCTCGCCGACATCGAAGCGGTCGCGGGTTGCCTTGAGCTGCTCATTGAGCACCGTCACATCGTTCTCGCGCAGGCGTACGATGGCGGTGTCGCGCACCACATTCACATAGGCGGTCACGCCGTCAACGAGGATGGATTGCTCGATGTTGCGCAGGCTCTCGCGGGCGCCTTGCACGGTCGACTTGGCCTGGCGAATGGCGTTCAGATTCTGAAAGCCCTCGAAGAGCGGCTGCGAGAGCTGGACCGAATAGCCCTTCGGATAATTGACGCCATCGCTGGTGAGGCCGTCGGCGGACGGATCGAGGCTAATACCGCCGATGGTGTTCGTGGCGGCCGTGCTGCTACGGGAGCGGGTGCTGTTTTGATTGACGTAGTTGGTATCGGCGGAGCCGCTGATGAAAGGGCGCAGGCCCGATTTGGCGACCGCGACCTGCTCGTCCGTCGCCCTTAAGCGCGCGCGCTCGGCGTTGAGAACGGGATTGATCAGATAGGCGTCGGACAAAGCCTCCTGCAACGTCTCGGCCAATGCCGGACGGTCGCAGAAGACAAGCGCAAGCAGGAAGCACAACAGCGCCGCCCCGCCCCGTCGCCACGCAATTTTTGAGCAGGATTTTTCGATCCTGCCCGCATCATCGAACACGCTTTGGCACTCCCGCCCGCGAACCCCCAGTCCCCCAACTGCGGCCAACTTTAGAGCACCATAAGTGCGCACGCCTACCCGCGAAGTTGGCTGGCGACCGATTCGGCAAAAAACTCAAAGTACTGTGGGATCACAGCAACAGTGTGGACGCCGTCATGCACTCTAGAAGACGAAGCGCGGCGGGAGCGCAAAGCCCGGCAACGGCGGGGCGCCCGCATCGAAATGCGGCACGCCGCTCATCTCGCCGTCGACCTTCACGAAGAGATAGGCCTTGCCCTGACGGCCGCCGGCGCGGACTGTCGCGACCACGGCGACCAGCCTGCCGCCCTCCTTCAGCTGCGCGGTCAGGCGCGTGGGTTCGTCCGGCACGCTGCCATTGAGAAAGATCACATCGTAGGGCGCGGCTTCGGAATAGCCCGCTGCAAGATCGGCAACGACGATCTCCGCATCGCCGATGCCAAGGGCCGCGAGATTGTCCGCCGCGATGGCTGCAAGGGTTGGTTCCGATTCCAACCCGATCACGCCACGAGAGAGCGCCGCCAGCAGCGCGGTCGAGTATCCCGTCGCGCAACCGATATCGAGCACGTGGTCGGTCGCCTCCACGGCAGCGAGCTGTAGGAGTTTGGCGAGCACCATCGGCGCCAAAAGGAAGCGCGCCGGCGCGCCGTCGATGGCGGGCAAGACTTCGAGCGCCTCATCGCTATAAGCGAGCAGGCGGCGCGAGGGAGAGACGAACATCTCGCGCGGCACTTCGCCCATCGCGGCCAAAAGACTGCGATCCGTCACGGCGTTGGGCCGGATCTGCTGTTCGATCATTCCGCTGCGTTGGCGCGCGAAGTCCAGTGCCGTTCCCTGCCCGTCGTGCATGGTCGCGAAATCCATCCGTCGTCTTATCATTTTTCTGACGAACCTGTCGGAAGACAGCATGGGGAAAAAGTCACTTATTGACGCGGAGGCGTCTCCATATCTAGTTAGCGGTCCGACGACGCCCCCCGGTTGGCCACGTGGCGGAGTGGTTACGCAGCGGACTGCAAATCCGCGCACCCCGGTTCGATTCCGGGCGTGGCCTCCAACCTCAAAAAAACTAACGCTCTGATTTGGTTTGCGGGGTTTCGACACTCTCCGCGGTGTCCGCGCCGTTCTTGCGGTCGCGATGCCACCACACGGTGACCTGACGGCGCCAGCGCCGCACAATGGGAAGATCGACCGACAGAACGAGGAGCCCGAGCGGAATCATCCAGAAGCCGAGCACTGGCAGAAAGCCGACCAGCCCTCCGGCGACGAGCAACACGCCGATGCCGATCCTGAGCGGTTTCGACTGCGGCAAATGAAAGTGGCGGTTGAAGAGGCGGACTTTCGGGGCCATTCGGTCTCCAGCGGAGGTCCGGGGCACACCCGGCGTTCAGCGCAATCAGTTAGGGATTGCGGGCTTTCACCGCAACGTCCAATGCCCCGTATGCATTGATGTTCCGCAATTACGCTAAAGGTCTGGAAAGCGCCGTCCCCTTTTGCTATCACCCCCTCTTGCGACGCTCGCATTGAGCGCGCTCTGCTCCCCGGTAGCTCAGTTGGTAGAGCAAGCGGCTGTTAACCGCTGGGTCGCTGGTTCGAGTCCGGCCCGGGGAGCCAAACAAAATCAAAGACTTAGCACTGATTTCGCCTCACTCCAAATCCCCACTTTTGATTTTAGGCATTACGCTAGGCATTGGCGCTCGGGCGTCAAATCCGGCGTCGAGCATGGGCAGCTCACCATCAAGCTCGCGCTGCCGTCGCGGCCACGCCATGAGCAACTCGTGGTCGGTCAAGTGCCGTGGGCAATGCGGCGGCGGGACGTGCCACGCCTCAGCCGTCGTCAAGCCCTTGCGGTGCGCCTCGACTGCTCCGGCGTGCAGCCTAGCTGCCGAAGCCCCTCACAACGCCGCTCGACTGAGGTACGACTCTCCACACTCAGGACATATGTTCTTAACAGTCCCCTTTGTGTCTAGGCCTCGCCTCATCTCCCAGTTTCAGAATTGAGGGCGCCGACCGAAGCCGGATGCCCTCTTAGCATCTCCTGGCCTGTGACTCGCAGACACCTCATCCAGCATCGCACACGTTTGCGTTTTCGTTCCATTTCATACCGGCCTCTTCACACCCAGAGCGAGTCAGGGGCTGTGGACCGCCGGACCCTATAGGCGTCTCGGCAGCGTTGTCCGTGGGGGAACTTTCGGAGGGCTCTTGCATGGGGGATTCTTCAACGGTCTCTTCTACGCGAGGTTCGACGGCAAGTGTCTCAGAGGATTCTTCGGAGGATTTGCCAAAGGCCTCTTCCGCCTCGGGCTCCTCAGCGGGGACCGCGTCCTCCGACTCTGCCGCCTCACCCGGCTCCCCATCGGGATACACCGGCTGGGGTTGAGATTCAGAGGCAGGCTCGCCCTTGTGCGGCCCGGACGGCGCGTCCTTGGAGACGGTCGGCGGGACAACGATGGTCTCCTCCTCCATCCCCTCCTCTTCAATCACTGCGTCTGGCTCCTCAGCGGGGGCGGACTCCTCCAACTCTGCCGGCTCCGCCGAAGAGGCGGGCTTCTCGGCAGGTTCTTCCGTGGCAGCGTCGGACGGGGTTTGTGCAGGCGATTCGGAAGGCTTTGCTTCCGACTTAGGCTGTGTCGTTTGCTGCTCAGTCGGTTCCTGGTTCTTTTGGTCAGAGGTTTCTTCGGCCTGGTCGCATGCCGCGAAGAGGCATGCTGTGACAAGTAATGCGGTCACTGAAACAACGTTTCTCATGTTCGCCCCGATCCTGATTGCGCCAAAACCGCCAGAATTGAATCTAGCGTCAATCCAATTGCTTGACCAGGTAATCAGAACGCCATTCATTCGGAGTCATCACAGCGGTCTCAGTGCCGGGGCCCCATCATGCAATTGTCGTGCGCCACTAGTTAGCGCCAGCAGCGGGCGCACCAACAGCCGCCTCAGAAGCACCAGCAGGTTTTGCGACATGGGTTTGCGTGACCGGCTCCCAGCATGTACTAGTGCTGATGTCCCCGAGCTCGCCTCGCCGCGGGCTTCCCCACATCGTTGTCCAGTAATGCACTGCCTGCACTGGTGCAGCCACCACTGAGAGGCCGCGTGGTGGTGGTTCTCAATTGCTGGCCTCCACTACAGGGCGCTTCATTGCGCTGCCGCCGCCTTTCCTTTGGATGGGCCCGCATGATGGGGCGAAGGCTGAACGGGCGATGAATGGTGCGTTCAGCGCCACTTCAAGGCGGCTTCTCTAAGACGAGCTTACTCAAGCGAACGCCGCGAATCCCCGCGGCGCCGCGAAATGGACCAAGGAGTAAGCACCAATGACCCTACGGACCTTCCTCATCGCGGGCGCAGCGGCTCTGACCCTCGGCACCGCCTTCACGCCGGCCTATGCCGGCTCATATGTCTCCATCGAGCAATATGGCGCCGGCAACGCTTACGGCGGCGCGCAGCACGGCTACGGCAATCGGTTAACCGTCTATCAGAACGGATACGCCAACAACTCGATCAACACTCAGACCGGCCATCGCAACCGGGCCGTCGTCGGTCAAGACGGCTACGGCCACTACGCCGACACGGCTCAGTTCGGCCGCCGCAATGTCGGCATCGCCCAGTTTGGCGCTGGTCATACCGCCATCACCACGCAGGACGGCAATGGCAATGCGATCGGCGTGATTCAAGCCGGGCGCGGCAACCGAGCCAATGTCACCCAGATCGGCCGGGGCAATGTCTCGGTGATCATTCAGGACTGATGCGGATTTGAACTGAAGAAAGGACACTCCCATGCCCAGGATGATCAAGAAATCGCTTGCTGCGCCGCTGCTGCTCCTGAGTATCGCTGGGAGCGCAGCCGCCGGTGGCGACCTCGCGCCGAAGTCCGAGCGTCACGAGCGCTTGCCCTCTTGCGACATCCGCGTCGACTACCAGGACGGCAGCGTGGTGCTAGAAGGTCTCGTATTCGTGCCGAGACCCGTCTCAGGCCTCTACGACATGCGGGTCTCCCAGACTGGCAAAGCAGGCCACGCCAATATCCGCCAGAGCGGCGAGTTTGAGGCCACGCCCGATGCACCAGGCTCACTCGGTGTCATATCGCTGTCCCGGCGCTCCGGAGGCTATGTCGCCCAGCTCAACGTGAGGTGGGACGGCGGCGTTGTCGACTGCACGCGGCAGATTCACAACAGGACCGTGCTTTAGGTCACAGACAGAAGACAAGGAACCCGAACCATGAGCCCAACCACCATCCAGGCCGCCCTTACCGCGGCAGTCATCGCTCTCGCTGTGAGCGCACCGGCGACGGCCTTCGCCGGCGGCAGCTTGACCCTTTCGCTCAGCCCAAGGGGCGACAGCGCCGACCTCATCAGGCAGGGCCTTCAGATCTACGGTATCGTGAACGACCTCAAAGGCAAAAAAATCACGCCCGCGTCTATCAGAAAGGCATCAACAACGCGGCCGCCGTCAGTCAGAAAGGCACCGGCAACTATGGCGCTGAGAGCTTCGCTCATGCAGCAATCCGCCAAGCCTCGTCCTCATGAGCGCGCCAAGAATGGAGGTCCATGCGTGCAGCCAGCAGAACGCGAGGACGCGGTCTCAGTCCGCCCGGGCGGGGCCGTTGCCGTTCGCAGCAGGAGCAGCGTGCTCGCCATCCCCGTTGGTTTTTCTGGAGCGGCCGTCGAAATAGGCGCCGCTCTCGATTGTGAGCGACTCGTGGTGAATGTCGCCGACCACATGCGCGCGCGATTTCAAAACCACGTCGCGACCGGTCACCGGACCTTCGACGCGGCCATCGACCACGACACGCTCGGCAGCAACGGCTCCGTTTATGCTTGCCTCACGCGAGATCACGAGAGACGTGCATTGCAACTCGCCGTCGATCTGACCCCGAACCTCGACAAGACCGTTGGCGGTGACGTTCCCGACGATCTTTAGACCCTCGGCAATTACCGTTCCTCGGCGACTGAACGCGAACATTGATACCCCCTCATACGCAGGTTACTTCGTTATAGGCGCGAGACTAGGCCTCAAGCCTCACCCTGGCGAGAGAAACCTTATTGTCTTTTTGCACTGTGGGGAATTGGCCGTAACCCACCGCCAAGGGCTCGGGCATCTCTGCAGGCTGCTCTCTAGGGCGGCCCTAGGCCGGAATGAACTTCATCGCCACGCCATTCATGCAGTAGCGCAGCCCGGTGGGCTTGGGGCCGTCATTGAAGACATGGCCGAGATGCCCGCCGCAGCGCCTGCAATGCACCTCGGTGCGGTAGAACCCCAGCGCGCCTTCCTCGCGCGTATCGACGGCCCGTTCGATCGGCGCGTAGAAGCTCGGCCAGCCAGTGGCGCTGTCGAACTTGGCGGCCGAACTATAGAGCGGCAGGTCGCAGCCGGCGCAAGCGAAGATGCCTTTACGCTTCTCCTTGTCGAGGGGACTCGAGAAGGGGCGCTCGGTATCCTCCTCGCGCAGCACCGCGTATTGCTGCGGCGTCAGAAGTTTCTTCCACTCTTCCTTGCTGCGGGTTATCTCGAACTTGCCCTCGGCCGCGTGGGCGCTGGCTCCGAAAATGCGAAGGGTGCCTACCGCAAGAGCGGTCGCGGCCACAGCACCCACCGCGGTGCCAAACAGAATCTCGCGTCGCGTCGCCATCAATGTCTCCTCGCGCAATTCGCCGGCACGCCACGCGGCCGACGCTGAATTGGTCTTGCCCATGTATCTATGCACGCTTGGCTTTTTCGCAATTCAACTTCCGCGCACGGAGGATCACGACTGCGTTTAGTAAATTCACGACTGTGAGAGGTCTAGCGGGCGACGATTTGCGAGGCGGGAATCGAGATCACGCATTGCACGCCCTGGGCCGGAAAGGTCAGCTTCACCTTACCGTCGAGGGCCTGCCCTACCACGTTCTCGATCATCGTGCGCCCGAAGCCCGCGCGTTCCGGCACGTTCACCGGCGGGCCGCCGCTTTCCTGCCAGACAAGCTTCAACTGCGCCGGATCCTCCATGCGCTGCCAATGGATCTTGACCTTGCCGCGCTCGGTCGACAGCGACCCGAATTTCTCCGCGTTGACGACAAGCTCATGCAACGCAAGCCCCACATTCTGGACGGCTTCCGGCTTCAGCATCACGTCTTCGCCTTCGATGGCGATCTTGCCGCCGAGGAGGTCGGCATGCGCGCTTAGTTGCTGCTCGATCAGGGTCCGCAGCGACGAGCCCTCCCAATTGTCGGCGACAAGGAGATCGTGAGAGCAGCCGATCGCGATCAGACGCGCGCTGAAGCGGTTGAGAAACTCCTCCACCGACGGGGTGCGGGCCGCGGTCTGCCGCGCGATGGCGTTGATGACCGCCAGCAGGTTCTTGGACCGGTGTGTCAGTTCGCGCAGGAGAAGCCGGAGCTGATCCTCGTTCGCCTTGCGCTCGCTCATGTCGACGGCAACCGAGATCGTGCCGGTCAACTCGCCCGCAGCATCGGTCAGCGGCTCCATCAAGAGGTAGAAAGACCGCTTGCGGCCGAACAATTCGAAACTGGTCTCGAGCTCCTCCGAGTGCCCTGTCTCCATTACCTTGCGCTTTGCCGCCATGATGGGTTCCGCGGCTTCGGCGGGGAAAACTTCGGCGTCGGTCTTGCCCATCAAGGCTTCCGGCGAGAGGCCCGGCGGGGTGTTGTGAACCCAGGTGAAGCGCAAGTCGCGGTCCTGACTGAAGACGAAGATCGGCGACCCGCGCAGCGCGATTTCGAAACGCCGTTTCGCTTCGGCCAATTCCTTGGTGCGTTCCTCCACCCGCTCCTCGAGCTGATGCCGCGCGCTTTGCAGTTCCTCGAAGGTCCGCAAATGGGCGGCGACTTCGCTCTGCAATCTTTCGCGCGACGGCAGGCGAAGGAGTTGCGGCGTGAGCCGCCACAGGACGACGGCCGTTGTCAAAGCGAGCAGCGCGGCGGCAGCCTTGAGCACGCCTTCCAAGCCCTGGACTGGAATCCAGAGTGCGATCAGGGAGGCGAAGTGGGCGAACCCGCAGGCCAGAATGAACAAGATGAACAGGGTGACGAGCGCGGTCTCGCGGGGATTGCTCTCCCGCCGCTTGCGAAAGAGATAGATCAGGGCGGCGGGAATGAGCAGGAACGAGGCGGCGATGATGCCGTCGGCGATGGCGTGAACCACCACCAGTCCAGACGACCACGTTTCCGAGCGCGTCGCGGAGGAGGCCGTCCCGAACAGAAACGAAAGCCAGCGTTCCATAAAAAAAGAGCCTGTGCCCCGGTTTGATCTGCTTTCGGCCGAATTGATCTGCTTTTGGGCCGGTTTGATCAGTTTTGATGCGACCGCCCGTCTCCCCAGCCCTAACCCCGGCCCCGACCGGATCGTTCGCGTACCGCGACGATTATTACAGGAGCCCGTGGCGATAGGTTTTTACAGCGCCCGCTCCCATAAATGGGCGTTCGGGCCGGAAAAATCAGGGGGGAGATTTCCTGCCGCCGCTCAGGAACCAGTCTTCGGGCTTCGGGTTTGATCGAGGTTCGACCGCAGCGATCGGACATAACGCCCGCAGCCGACCTCCCCCGGTTGCGGGCTTTCTCATGTCCGCAACGCCGAACAAGGCTCCGCTCGCTCAGAGCAGCGACGCCACCAGCGTCACGAGGAAGACCACAAGGAAAATGAAGAAGAGGATGCGGGCAACGCCGGCCGCGGCGGACGAAATCCCGCCAAACCGAACACGCCGGCGACCAACGCGACAACAGCGAAGACCAACGCCCAATAAAGCATTTTGCAAGCTCCCCAAATGAATGATGGCGGCACCAGCCGTAGGAACGCAACGCGTCAAAGTCCAATTTTGTTGCAAAAAAGGCAAGTAAATGGCCGGCGCGCCTTCGCCGAGCTCAGAACAACTCCACCGCCGCGAGCAACTCTTTGTCCGTGAAGGGCTTTTTTATGAGCGGCACGCTTCTATGGGCGTCCGGGAGCTGCTCGCGGCCATAACCGGTCACGAACGCAAACGGCACCGCGCGCGCGCGGAGCGCATCGGCAATGCTGCCGACGCTCTCGCCGCCAAGATGGGCATCGAGCAATGCGCCGTGCAGCTCCTCGCGTGCGATCGCCGAAAGCGCGTCGCGGACCGTCCCCGCCGGGCCGACCACCGTGAACCCCGCCTGCTCGAGCGCACCGGTAATATCGAGCGCAATGAGAAACTCGTCCTCGACGACAAGGATGCGTTTTCCCGCCATGCGTTGTTCCCGCCCGCCCCTGGAGCCGTTTGCGGTCCTGCTGGCCTAGTATCAGCGGATTTAGCGTCCGGCAGCAAGGCTGGCGAGACCCAAAACGCCGTCCCAGGAACCAGTGGCAAGGCGAGCGCGTTACCCGGAACCTGAGAGTCTAAACGGGCTCACTGAAGCGAAATCCAAGAGGAGGTTTCCCCCATGAACTGGGATCGCATTGAAGGTAACTGGAAGCAGCTCCGTGGTAAGGCTCAGCAGCAGTGGGGCAAGCTCACTGACGACGATCTTGATGTCGTCGAAGGCCGCCGCGTAGAGCTGGTCGGCAAGATCCAGGAGCGCTACGGCATCGACAAGGATGAAGCCGAGCGTCAGGTCGACACCTGGACGAAAGACATGTAATTTTTGACGCTCCGCGGCGTGCGTTCGTAGCGCGCCGCGGACCTCTCATTCCTTAGAGGCGGGGTGTTTTTGCCGTCTTCGAAGTTCTTAAACCGCCGTTCGCATCGTACGCGGTATTCCCGCGATAAGAGAAGCTAAGCATGGGGGCATTGGCTTTTCGTGTTCCTCCCTGCTCAATCAAGCCTACGGCGTAGATTCTGGCCGCTGTCGGCTTCAAGGAGAGGCAATAATGCTGACGACTGTCCTTATCATCATTCTCATTTTGATCTTGCTCGGCGCGTTTCCCGCCTGGCCGCATAGCCGCAATTGGGGTTACGGCCCGTCGGGGATTGTCGGACTCATCCTCGTCATTCTTCTGATCCTTGTCCTCTTGGGCAAAGTCTAGTCGCCTCGGAGCGAGTGCAGACCCGCTCCGATTTCTAAACCATCGTTGAGGTGAAAAAGCGCCCGCTTGGCGGGCTTCGAAGCTAGGCGCTTTTGTAGGGACGATCGCGCAGATGCGCGCGCCGCTCGAAGAACAGCGCCTGGCTCACGATCGCCTTCACGGTATCGGGCTGATAGGGCTTGGTGATGAGGAATGCCGGCTCGGGGCGTTCGCCAGTCAGGAGCCGATCCGGATAGGCGGTGATGAAGATCACCGGCACCTCGAACGAGGCGAGGATCTCATTAACGGCGTCGAGACCCGAACTGCCATCTGCAAGCTGGATGTCTGCAAGCACGAGACCCGGCTTATGGCTTTCCGCCGCCTTGACGGCCTCCTTGTGCGTACGCGCGACCGCATTCACGCGGTGGCCGAGCCCCTCAACGATGCTTTCCAGGTCCATGGCGATCATCGGCTCGTCTTCGATGATGAGCACGTCGGTTGCGACCTGCGCCGCGATTTCGCGTCCTGCGACGTCGAGCAGACCGTCAATCTCATCCTCGCCGGTCTTGAGGATCATCGAAGCCTCCGAGGGTGAAAACCCTTCCACCGAGCAAAGCAGGAAAGCCTGCCGCGGCAGCGGCGTGATCGATTCAAGCTTGCGGTCGAGGGGCGACGCCAGACCTGAGGGCCCGTCGGGCTTGAGGTTCACGTCCACGGAGTTCCAGAGACCGACAAAGGTCTGGTAGAGGGCGACGCGGGGATCGATGCCGGTATCGAAGAGCGAGGGGTCCTCGATAAGCACCTCCAAGGTCGCGGCAACATAGGCATCGCCCGCTGCCTGCGAGCCGGCCAGGGCCCGCGCAAAACGGCGGAGGTAGGCAATGTGTGGGGCTATCGCTTGGGAGATCGACATAAGGCCTATCACACGTTGTTGGAGGGAAAGCGCCAGACCCAATACGCAAAGAGAGCTTGAGGAAGCAACTCAAATCCGTGCGTCACAGCCCAAGTTAACGCGTTTGTTCAGTCTTGGTTCCGTTAAAGGGAACCATCTGACCATCTGGTGGTTTTTGCTCAGGCGTCCGAGGAATCCGATATTCTCAGATTCGCTCGATTTGGGCGGCGAGGGGAATAGTAAAGTGCGCGCGAACGACACAAAGGGCCGTGGTCAGAAGATGCCCGGCAAACCAAAGAAGATGGACAAAGCAGCTGAGAGCGGCGGCGGGAGCGACGGCCCGTCTGAACACGCCTCGCAAGAGAGCTACATGGACAAAGGTCTAGAACCGAACTTGCAGGCGCATATCGGCCGCCACGTGCGCGAGGCATTCGACGAGGTCGCGCGGGAACCTATTCCCGACCATCTGCTCCAACTCCTGAACGAGCTCGAACGGGGCGGAGGCAAATAGTGCGACCAAAAGTATCCGCCAGTCTTCGCGACGCGCTCATAGCGGAAATGGGCAATTTGCGCGCCTTTGGCGTCTCGCTTTGCGGCGACCGTGAGCGCGCGGACGATCTCGTGCAGGAGACGCTGTTTAAGGCCTGGAACCATCTCGATTCATTCCGCGAAGGAACCAACCTCAAAGCGTGGCTCTTCACGATTTTGCGCAACACCTATTTCTCGGAGCGTCGCAAGCGGCGGCGCGAGGTCGAGGACGCCGATGGCGGCTACGCCGCGCGCCTGTCGACGCAACCCGAGCAGCATGGTCACATGGACATGCAGGATTTTCGCGAGGTGCTCGTGCGCTTGCCGGACGATCAGCGCGAGGCCTTGATCCTGGTCGGCGCCGCCGGGTTCTCCTATGAGGAAGCCGCCAAAATTTGCGGCTGCGCGGTCGGCACCATCAAGAGCCGGGTGAACCGTGCACGCAACCGGCTCGGCGACATGCTGGGTATGGACGAAGACGCGGCTTCCGCTGCGGCCGGCGATACGCTGAAGCTTGGTTTGGCCAAGACGGCTTAAGTCCATGACGACAATCGCATCGGTCAATCTCGACCCGGCCATGCTCGACCCGGCCTCGGTGTTCAGCGCGCCCCATGAGGTCCTGACGGCGCCGCTTACGGCGGAGGATAAGAAGGCCATCCTCCTGCGCTGGGAGGAAGATGCGGAAGCGCTGCTACGCGCCACCGAGGAAGGCATGCCGCCGGCCGATAACCGCAGTCCAGCCGAAATGCTGGTCGCCGTGCATGCGGCGCTGCACGCCTTAGAAGGACCGGATTGATCCGCGCCGCCACTGACCGCACGCAGGTGGCTTTTTGGTTTTTTATTCTAGCGATATCAGCACTTAAAAAAGGAGGGCGATAATGGCGGCTAAAATCAATCCGACCGAAGCACGGCAGGCGACAAGTTCGCGCGCGACGCTCTGGATCCTGCTGACCTCGATCGCGCTCTGTGTCGTTGCGGGTCTGCTCTTCGCCGTGGGCTGGATCAGCCTCCCCTGGAGCCCTTGAATTTAAGCTCACGAGGGGCAATCTTATCGGACTCGGCTATCCCTAACGATGGAGGAAGGGTTTGGCGGGACTGCATTCCGGTGTGTTTCGTTTCATGATGATCTTGACTTTGATCGGCGGGCTGCTGCTCCCCTCCTCCGCTCGGGCTGAGGGTGGCGACACTCCGCAGCGCGAAAGCGCCAGTTCTCTGAATGCTTTCATTGCCGATCTCAAAGTCCAGGCTCGCCGCGCGGCCCTCGCCGCCGAAACTGCTGGGGTACACAGCAAGGAAGCTCTGTCAGCGCTGAAAAACCGTGTGGCAACCAAGGCTTCCGCTTT
>NZ_JBPCOU010000049.1:0-33688 GCF_050999895.1 Methyloceanibacter sp.
GTGGTGAAGCTGGTCGGCTCCTACACCAATATCGTGGGGCTGCCGCTCACCGAGACCACGGCGCTGCTGCGGAGCGAGGGCTATCCCGTGAGCATGTTTTGGCTCAACAAAACCGAGATCGAGACCGAGTGAAGTTGTCGTCGCGCCGCAAGGCTATCGCGCCCGCGACACGGCCGGCTGCAGTCAAGGCCGGCAAATGTCCGATCTGTGGCAAGCCTCAGGACGCCGGCTACCGTCCATTCTGTTCAAAGCGTTGCAGCGATATCGATCTCGGTCGCTGGCTCGGCGGCCGCTACGCCGTTCCCGGCGAGCCCGTCTCGACGAGGACAGAAGAGGACGACGAGGAATGAAACGAGTGGCTCGCTCTTCTTGATCGCCGGTCATTGCCGTGACTTGATGATCTCATCGTCGAACTGGAGAAGCGAATGTTCGCGGCTCTTGTCCAATGAAAAGCCGATGTTGCAGTCGGCTTGGCAGGCGCGCCGTAAAAGGACCCGACGATCTGTACTTTGGGCGGTCTCGACAGGGCCGCGACGATTTCTTATAAGCCAATGCCTTTCCGGGTACCGGCCGTTTATTGGCTTACAGAGCCGGTCCCATGGATGCCCAGGTAGCTCAGTTGGTAGAGCAGCGGACTGAAAATCCGCGTGTCGGTGGTTCAAATCCGCCCCTGGGCACCATTATTTCAATTAGTTAGTCTGGGTGGAGTCCTCAAGACCCTGCCCACGGAGTTCCGAAGACGCCTACGGCGAGTTCCGCCCAAACCAGGAGAAAGAGTGCGGCGATAATCAGTCCTGCAATGGCTCGGTGTGTCGGCTTGCGAAGACTCCCAAGGGCAAATTCGATCGCAAGCCCACCGCCGAAAAGCAAGATACCCATGATGACAAAGTCTGCGCCATCCCAACTCATTTGATCGGTGAGCTGCATCACCACAAAAGGCACTAGCAAGATACCTGCCGTCACAACGGCGACACGGATAATCAATGTGTTTTCAAAATCGGAGATGTCCGGAACGGAGGAGGCGACCCTGGTGGAACACACGCGCCGGGATGCACCGCGGAAAAATCAACGTCGGTTAAGTGCCAGTAGACTGGCGAAGCAGAGCCCCATTCTCCGCGCCTAACGACAGCCGCCTAACAGACAACGAACTACGAGACCTCACAAACGGCGAGACCCGGCTGATGGGTCGAACTGGTGTCCTCAGAACGTCTCGCCTCCACTTGCCAATCGCCCTTGATACGGGCCAGGGCCATCGCTAGCGTAGCGCTTCCTAAATAGGCCGACGGAATGCATTATGAATGTTCCAACCGACCAGATTGTCCGGGTAGGACCGCCGCTTCCCTCGGCCGTGATACGCCTGGGGGTGCCAGCGCTCGCACGTGGCGAGGAGCGTTATGAGGTGCCTGGCGGTGGCGCGATCGCGGTGCCGATTTATGCCGGAGATAGGGTGCGGCTCATCGACCTCGAAGGCATGCAGCCCTGCGAAGTCGTCAGCGTCGATGCTGCCCGCGTTACCGATCTCGCCATTCTTGGCATCGCAGGCAAGGGCGATGCACGCGGCCTCAAACAGATCTTGACTGGTGACAGCGAGAGCGCGCGTGCCGTGCGTTCGGGACTGGAGCGTCGTGGCATCGACCTTGCTTCCGCCAAAGCCGTCATGCTGTTCGGAGGCGAGTCTCGGGCCGGAGAAGATGCCGAATTCGCCGTCTCGGGCGACGGCTTACTGATCGTCGCCGCCCCAGGTCAACCGATGGACTCCGGCTCGCAGGATACAGCGACCTCGATCCGTGTTCACATCCTCCGCGGCCGCATTCTCCCGGCCAACGAATTGCCTCTGCCGGAGCCTCTCGCCGACCCGCTACACGACATTCGAGTCGCGAGGTCGACGGCTCAAGCCTACTTCGTGCGCGCGGGTGAATACATTCAGATCATCGACGTTGCGGGGCGCCAATGCACCGACTTTCAATGCTTCTCTGCGCGCAAGCTCGACAAGGGAGTGGAGCATCCGCTTGACGTCACCACCACGCGCTCGATGCTGGGCCAGAGCTATCCGCTTCCCGGGTTGTTCGCGAAAGCTTTCGATCAAGACATGCAGCCGCTTGTCGAGGTGGTTCGCGACACCGTTGGCCGCCATGATTCCTTCGCGCTCGCTTGCAGTGCACGCTATTACGATGCCCAGGGCTATCCGGGCCATGTCAATTGCACGGACAATTTCAATGCGCAGCTCGCCCCTTACAGCATCGCCCCGCGCAAGGGCTGGATGGCGCTCAACTTCTTTTACAATACCGGCATCGACGACCGGAATGTGCTCTATCTCGACGAACCCTGGTCGCGCCCCGGCGATTATGTTCTGCTGCGCGCGGTCACCGATGTGGTCTGCGTCTCGTCGGCCTGTCCCGACGACATCGATCCGGCGAATGGCTGGGATCCCACAGACATCCATGTGCGCACCTATTCCGACAAGCAAAGCTTCTCCAGAGGGGTGGCCTACAGAATGACGCCCGATGCAGAGCCGAAGCTTACGCGCGAAACCGCGTTTCATCCCCGCTTCGCCGCGTTGACGCGCCACCTCACCGAATATCGGGGCTATTGGCTTCCAACCCGCTTCAACGAGGGGCCGGTGGCCGAATACTGGGCTTGCCGCGAGCGCGCGGCGATAATGGATTTGTCGCCGTTGCGGAAGTTTGAGGTCACTGGCCCCGATGCGGAGTCTCTGCTGCAATATGCGCTCACCCGCAATGTCCGAAAGCTGTCCGTCGGTCAGGTCGTCTATACCGCCATGTGTTACGAGCATGGCGGTATGATCGACGACGGCACGCTCTACCGGCTTGGCGACAACAATTTCCGCTGGATCTGCGGCGATGACTACGCCGGCATTTGGCTGCGCGAGCTGGCAGAGCGGTTGGGTCTCAAGGCGTGGGTTCGCTCATCCACCGAGCAGCTTCACAACATTGCCGTGCAAGGACCGAAAAGCCGCGACATTCTGCGTGACGTCGTCTGGACCCCGCCGTCTCAGCCGACGCTGCAAGAGCTCGGCTGGTTCCGCTTCACCATAGGGCGCATCGGCGGCTTTGACGGCCCGGCGGTGGTGGTTTCGCGCACAGGTTACACCGGCGAGCTTGGCTACGAAATCTTCTGCCATCCCAACGACGCGCTCGCTGTCTTCGATGCGGTGTGGAAGGCGGGCGAGCCGCATGGGTTGATGCCGTTGGGATTCCAGGCCCTCGACATCCTGCGCATCGAGGCCGGCCTCGCCTTTGCCGGCTACGAATTCTGCGATCAGACCGATCCGTTCGAGGCGGGGATCGGCTTCACGGTACCCCTACACTCGAAGAATGACGATTTCATCGGCCGCGAGGCGCTGGTTCAGCGCAAGGCGCATCCGCAGTGCGTTCTGGTCGGCCTTGAGATGGACGGCGAAGAGACCGTTGCGCATGGCGACTGCATCCATAGTGGGCGGGCGCAAGTCGGTGTGGTCACAAGCGCCACGCGCTCGCCGATCCTGGGCAAGACTATCGCGCTGGCCCGCATCAATGCGGTGCACGCAGAGCTCGGAACATGTTTGGAGGTTGGCAAGCTCGACGGGCAGCAGAAGCGGCTGCCGGCGCGCGTCGTGCGCTTTCCGCATTACGATCCGGAAAAGACTCGCGTGCGCGCCTGAAACGTATCGGATCGCCTATTCCGCTGCGGCCTGGTCGCCTTTGACCGCAAGAAAAGCCGTCATGGAATCGTCCATTGCTTCAAGCCAAGGTGTGTGATGCGTCGGGGCCATGGTTCCGGTGCAGGGCGATTTGAACGCCTTGTTGCGGTAGCCGACAATCGAGTCGCCCTTGTCGTGCTCCCATTCCTTGAACTCTGCGACCGTCATGTCGATATCGAATTTCGGATAGTCCGTAGCGGCGCATAGCTCGCGCACGTAGTCGGCCTGGAAGTCGATCTTCTCGAAAGCGTCCTTCAAGGCCTCCTCGCGTTTCACCCAGGCCGCATCGTCCTTCGCCATCTCCTCCTTCGAGGGCAGCTTGATCCGGCCGAGGATGACATCGCGCGCATACCACGCCTGCGCGTCGAACATCGAGAACGTGTAAAACTGATCCTGCATTCCGAGATACATCACCTTCGGGTTGTCCATCCACATGATGCCTTTGTAAAGATGCGGCGGATGCATGCGATTATACGTGCGCAACTTCAGCTCGCTCGTCAGGAACGGGAAGTGATGCTGGTAGCCCGTGCACAGCATGATCGCATCAAAGTCTTTCGACGATCCGTCCTTGAAGTAGACCGTCTTGCCTTCGATCTTGGTCAGCAGCGGACGCTCGTCCATCGTCTCTGGCCATTTGAATCCCATCGGCTGCGTTCGCCAGCACATGGTCACCGACTTGGCGCCGTACTTATGGCATTGCAGAGCGATGTCCTCCGCCGAGTAGCTGGCGCCGACGACGAGGAGATCCTTGCCGGTAAATTCATTGGCGCTGCGGAAATCATGCGAGTGGAGAACGCGGCCGGGGAAGGTCTCGACGCCCGGAAACTGCGGTACGTTCGGCACGGAAAAATGCCCCGTCGCCACGACGACGTAATCGAACAATTCGGTATGCAGCGTGTGATCCTTCAAATTCTCGGTGGTTACGTAGAACTTGTCCGAGGCCTTGTCGTAGTTGACCCCGCGCACCACCGTCGAGAACTGGATCCAAGATCTGACATCTGCAGCTTTAGCCCGTCCTACGATGTAATCGTAGAGCACTTCACGCGGCGGGTAGGAGGGTATGGGCTGGCCGAAATGTTCGTCGAACGTGTAATCTGCGAACTCGAGGCATTCCTTCGGTCCGTTCGACCATAGGTAGCGATACATGCTGCAATGCACCGGTTCGCCATTCTCATCCAGGCCGGAGCGCCAGGTGTAGTTCCACAACCCGCCCCAATCTGCCTGCTTCTCGTAGCAAACTATCTCGGGGATTTCGGCACCGTTGCTTTTTGCCTGTTCGAAAGCCCGCAACTGGCTAAGTCCGCATGGGCCCGCTCCAATGACCGCAACTCGGGTCATACCTGCACTCCCTCGCTCGTATGATGTCAGCCGTCAGATATTACAACATTGTCGGCTCTACTTAGACTTGTCCAGGGGTCGAAAACCGGTTTAAGCTTTCAATCTCATTGCCCTCCTAACGGCGGCGGAACGGGGCAACACAGTCAACCGGTTCGCCCGTGGTCGCGGTCGGCCGCCCGTTCGATTTGGAGGGTCTTCATGACGAACAGTTTCCAGCCAAGCGCAATGAACCGCCGCGAGTTTCTCTCAACGACTGCCGCCGCTGCGTTGATGGCCAGCGTGTCGATGCCGAAAATCGCCTTCGGCGCCGATGAGGTTGTAAAGATCGGGTTCCTCGCGCCACTGACCGGCGCGGTCGCGGCCTGGGGCAAGCCCGGTCTTGACGGCCTGCATATCTGGGCCGATCGGGTCAACGGGGCAGGCGGCATCCCCGTAGGGGGCACAAACTATAAGGTCGAGTTTGTCGCCTATGACGACGAATATGACCCTGGCATCGCACGCACGGGCGCGGTCAAGCTGATCGGCGAGGACAAAGTTAAGTTCATCATGATGCTTGGCGGCGATCCTTGGCCGGGTGCTTCGCCTGTGGCGGCGAAGGAGAAGATGCTCGTCTCGACGCTTCTGCCCAGCGATCTGACGCCCGAAACCAAAATGCTGGTCGCGCCCTGCGAGGTGCATCCGATCTACAACGTCACGGGTGTTGAGTGGCTTGCGAAAACCAAGCCCGATCTCAAGACCGCTGTCATCTGCGCCCAGGATGACTCGCTCGGCAAGCCTTCGGTGGCGACCTATCTGGCAGCCTTCGAGGCCGCGGGTATAAAGGTCCTCGGCGACCCGATCTTCTTCGATCCCGCGACCACCGACTTTGCGCCGATTATGTCGAAGATGCTGGCGGCCAAGCCCGACATCGTCTGCCTCGATACCTGCTATGCCGATTACGTGCATCCGCTCACGGAGCAGGCCTTCCAGCAAGGCTTCAAAGGCACGATCATCTCCTGCACGGCGGACTTCTATCAAAAGATGATCGACAAGACCTCCAAGGAGTTCATGGAGGGTTTCGTATTTCAGTTTCCGGATTTCGACGACCCGGCGCTCAACGAGCCGCAGATCAATTTCAAGGACCCGAACGGTTTCTACGAGGAATACAAGAAGCGGTTCGGCGCCGGCGAGTGGAGCGCGGTGTCGTGGGAATATTCCTCGATCATGGACCTGTGGTCCGATGCGGCGCAGAAGGCCGGCACGACCGAACCAGAGGCTGTGCTCACAGCCATGAAGGCAGGCGGCAAGGGTAAACACATTTTCGGCGAAGCCGAGTGGTGGGGTAAAGAGCTCTTCGGCATCGACAATGCGCTTGTCGGCTATTGGCCGGTCGTCGTCATCGAGGACGGGAAGGCCAGGATCAAGGAGTACAAATCGATCCTGGAGTGGTGGGGAAAGAACAAGGATCTGCTGGTCAAGCACATGACCGCCCTCAATCAGATGTATACCCAGCGCACCTGACCGGACGCTTTCGCAGCATCACCGGCGATTGTAGCGAGCCCGGTCAAGTCAAACACTCCCGGTCAGGGGACGATGGCAGGTCGTGTCATGCCATGACCCGGACCAAGACGGCACAGTGTCCGCAACTCACTGCGAGGCGTCAGCGCGGGAATTCTGGATGACCCTTGATCTCTTTCTCCAGACAGTCGTGAACGCCACCTATGCCGCTAGCTATATGGCACTCATCGCGGTGGGCCTCGTGCTCATCTTTGGAGTGATGGGGGTCATCAACTTCGCGCATGGCGAGCTTTACATGGCCGGCGCCTACGCCGTCGTCGCGCTCTACGCGCAGAGCGGATTTCCATTCTTCCTATCCGTCGTCGTCGGTCTCGTCTTCGTCGGCATGCTTGGCCTTCTCATGGAATACGGCCTCTTGCGGCCTTTGCGCGACAATCCGCTCGGCGGCCTGATCGCTTCCATTGGATTCCTGTTGATCCTGCAGACGCTTGCGGTGCTCCAGTTTGGGGTGCAGATGGAGCACGTCCCGCCGTCGACCCAGGGCAAGATCGTGTTCGGGGATGGCGTCGTAATCACCTATCAGCGGCTCTACGTGGTCGTCGCCACGGTCGTGCTGTTGTCCGCGCTATGGCTGTTCTTGCGGAACAGCAAGTTTGGTTGGGCATTGCGCGCCTGCGCCCAAGATCGCGAGGCGGCGGCTTTGCAAGGCATGTCGATCAACAACACCGCGCGGCTTGCGATGTTCATTGGGGCCGCCCTTGCCGGCGTCGCTGGCGCCCTAACCGCGCCGCTCGTCGCGCCGACCCCTTATATGGGCCACCCGGTGATCATCACCGCATTCATCATCATCATCGTCGGCGGCATTGGCTCGCTGGAAGGCGCCGTGCTCGCAGCCATTCTCTATGCATTCGTGAACACCTTCGTCACGACGATCTACGATGGCACTCTCGCCAACATCGTCGGCCTGCTCCTGATGCTGGTCGTGTTAATCCTCAAGCCGACCGGCCTGTTTGGAGCCAAGGAACGTGCTTGAGCGCGCCGCAGCAAGCAAGACGTTGGCTTGGACGCTTGGCATTGTCCTGATCGTCGGCTGCCTGATCCTGCTCCCCCGGCTGCTCTCCCTTTCGCAGCAGGAGATCCTCGTGTTTCTGGTCATCAATATATTGCTGGTGACGAGCTACCGGCTGTTGACGCTCACCGGCGAATGGTCGCTCGCGCATATGGTGATCATGGGCGTTGGTGCCTACAGCTCGGCACTCGTCTCGAAAAAACTCGGTCTGCCCGTGTCGTTGTCGGTGCTGATAGGAGCCTCGAGCGCGGCGTTGCTCGCCGCCCTGTTGAGCTTCCCGCTGTTTCGCATGAAGGGCTTTTACTTCCTGATCGGCTCCTTCGCGGCTGGGGAGGTTATCCGTCTGATCTGGAAATGGAGTGAACTGACCTGGCTGTTCGGCGGGCCGAAGGGGATCAAGCTTATCCCGCCCTTTCCGGATATCGACGCGCTGTCGGTCAGTTTTTACAACCCGGTGAACTATTACTTTCTCTGCTTGATCGTCGTCGCCGTCTCTCTCGTTGTTCTTTATCGCGTCGAGCACTCGCGCATCGGCCTGACTTTTCACGCCATCCATTGGCAGGACAAGCTCGCCGAGTCCGTCGGCGTCAGCATCTTTCGCTATCGGATGCTGGCCTTCGTCGTCTCGGCTTTTTTTGCTGGGCTCGCAGGCGCTCTCTATGCGCACTATGTCGGCACCGTCAATCCCAACCGCTTCGGCGTGGAAGAGATGGTCTACGTCCTCATCTGGGCCATCGTCGGGGGAACTGCCACGTTCTACGGCCCGATTCTCGGCGTCGTCGTATTGACCATCCTCAACGAAGTTGTGCTGCGCGGGCTTGGGATGGATGCGATGCGTCCCATGTTTTACGGCGCGATCCTGATCCTCTTCATCTTGTTTCTACCCAACGGGCTTGAGGGCCTCGGACCCAAGATCCGGGAATGGATTGTTGCCTGGAGGCAGAGACGGGATGTCGCCGCGCAACTGGCGAAATAGCCCATCAGCGCGCATCGGCTGGGGCAGGGGCGAGAAGCAGGTAGGCGGCTGCCATAAGCTTGCGTGTATCGTTCAGCATGGCTGGTCGCTCGCGACGCCAGCGAGCCAAATGGTAGGCAGCGTCGAGCGGGAGCGCCTGAGCCGCGCCATGCACCGCCTCGACCCGCGAGGTCGCCTCAGCGGCCATCTGCTCCCAGCGCTCCTGCCACCGCGCCCGATAAATATCGCGGTGCAGGATTTCCATGCGCATATGAAATAGCGAGCTACGCGCGACGCGGGGCGCGTCCATCTGCGAGATCCACCTGTCGGCACGACGCCAGACCTCGAAGGCCTCACGGTAAAGAGGCAGGACGTTGGCATCGCCCGACAGGCTGAGACACAAGCCGAAATTCGCAAGGCTCGTGCCTAGACGGGGATCGCCCGTCTCGAATGCTTCACGCGCAAGCCGTAGCGCCCGACCCGTCTCTTCCTTCGCTCGTAGCAGGTCACCGCTTGCGAGGGCCTCGGCAGCGTGCTCCGCCGCGCGCTCCCAGTCGAGGTCCGCCTCGCGCCAGCCCGCCGCCAGCAGGTCATTGGAGCTCCAGGTCTCAACCACCGAGATAAGCCCGCCTGACGTGCTCGTTGTCGTGCAGCTCATGCGCGGGGCCCTTGAGAGCGATGCTGCCCGTCTCGAGCACATAGGCGAATCGAGCAAGCCTGAGCGCCATCTCCGCGTTCTGCTCGACCAGCACCACCGGCACGCCGCGCTCGACGATATCGCGGATGATGCGCGCGACCTCCTGCACCATCACCGGCGAAAGGCCCATCGAAGGCTCATCGAGAATCAGCATTTTTGGCCGCGACATCAGCGCCCGGCCGATGGCGAGCATCTGCTGCTCCCCGCCGGAAAGGGATCGCGCCCACTGCTTGCGGCGTTCCTTGAGGCGCGGGAAGTGGCGGACTACGTCATCGAAATCTGCGTTGATCGCTGCCTTGTCGGACCGGAGGAATGCGCCGGAGCGCAAATTCTCCTCGACCGTCAGGTTCGGAAACACGCGGCGACCTTCGGGAACATGGGCCACTCCCAGCCCAACGATCTTCTCCGGCGCCAGCCTATCGATGCGCTTGCCGGAAAATACGATTTCTCCCTGGCTGATCGGCACCAACCCCGAGATTGCGCGCAGCGTTGTGCTTTTGCCTGCGCCGTTCGCACCGATGATCGTGACGATGCCGTCGTTGGGTACGGTGATATCGATGCCCTTGAGGGCCGCCACCTTGTGATAGTGGACGTGGAGATTCCGTATCTCAAGCAGCATCGCCCGGGCTTCCCAAATACGCCTCTATCACCGACCGGTTGGCGCGGACGTCTTCTGGCGTTCCCTGAGCCAGCAGCGTACCGAAATTCATGACGGTGATGGTTTCGCATATGCCCATCACCGCTTGCATGTCGTGCTCGATCAACATGATCGTCACGCCTTGTTCGTCGCGCAGCCGCCGTACAAGTCCCGCCATCCGCCTTGTCTCTTCGGGATTCATCCCGGTGAACGGTTCATCGAGCAGCAGGAGCTTCGGCTCCGCGGCGAGCGCCACGGCCATGCCCAGCGCGCGTTGGTGGCCGTGCGGCAGGTTTGTGGCGAACTCGTCGGCCAGCGCTTGCAGGCCAAAGAAGTCGAGGATGTCCCGCGCCTTGCGGTCGGCCTTTGCTTCTGTGGCGCGGTCACGTCCGAAAACCCGGCGCAAGAGGTTGGCTTTGGCTCCGCCGTGGCAGCCGACGCGGACATTGTCTAGCACGCTCAGCTGGTTGAACAGCGTCGCGCCCTGAAACGTCCTGATCAAGCCAATCGCCGCGAGCGCGCTGGTCTCATGGCCCGAGATGTCTCGTCCCAGATAAATAATTTTGCCGGCGGACGGAGCGTAGAAGCCGCTAATCACATTAAAGGTGGTCGTTTTGCCGGCGCCGTTGGGCCCAATCAGACCATGGATCGAGCCTGCATATACGTCGACACTGAAGTCCTTGACGGCAACAATGCCGCCAAAGGTTCGGGCCAGACCGCGGACTTGGAGAATAGGGGACTCGGCGGACGGCCTGGACGGGTTCAGCATCGTTCCACCGGATAAACTCGGAGCCGAGATTGGCCCGATCTCGGCGCGCTTGCAAGGCCGAAACCCGGTCATCCTGATGGCCCCTACTCGAGCTGCTTGCTGAAGAAATAGGCGGAAGCTTTTTGTGCCAATAGTCGACATCGTCGGCTGATGTCATTCTTACCGCCTACCGCTCGGATAAGCCGTGAAAACATAATCCTTTGCCGCCACTATCGTATGGCACGCGACTCCACACTTCGCGCCAGTCCCTAGGGGCGTGAACGTGTCGGACGCAGCGTCATAGTTAAACTGGGCGTATCCCCAGTTGCCGCCCTCCGCGCACCTCTTGCTGTCCCTCACCATGAATCAATGTCATGCAGGGTGTCCGGGACTATCGTCGGAGCGGGGGCTTCCGCACTCTTCTTTGCGTTCCGATGGATCTTCGCCATCTTGACGCCGTCGGGGAAAGGCTTGCCGTTCCCGGGAACGCCAGCCTGGTAGGCCGCGATCATCTCGGGATTGCCGAGGATCAATACGAGCAGGTCTCCGGTCTGACTGACGGCGATGACCTGCCAGTTTTCGTATCCCCTGAATTCGGAGAACGCGAGCCCATCTGGCACTTGCACAGCGTACTTATCCTGCGCGGAGATGGCCGCGCCGCCCACGGCGGGGAGGCTGACCGCAACAAGCACGATCGGCCAAGTTGGAATCCTGATCATGGCTTACCCCTGCGCTAATTTTGCACGTCAAGTCCATCGCGGCTGTTCGACCGGAAAGAAGAAGACGACGTCCCGTTGCTGTTCTAACGTTGGTTCGCAGCTGGAAAATACGGACCCGTGGGCTGGCTATAATCTCACACGACGCTGGCACGATCCACAAACGGCGTTCGATTCGACTGAACTGAACGTTTGGACACCCTCTAATTCAGCACCGTGTTCTTGTAGATTTTGCCATCCTTCATGATCACTGCGACGTGACCAATTTCACCGCCTATTGCGACAAGCATGAGCCGGAGGACGTGGTTTCGCGCCTCGATGCACTCTTCGTCATTTTCGAGCGCATTGCCGCCAAGCATGGGCTGGAGAAGATCAAGACGATCGGCGATGGCTTCATGGCGGCCGCAGGGTTGTTGAACAAGGTCGACGATCCGTTGGGCGCGGCGGTTCGCTGCGGCCTCGAAATGTCCTCCACCTTGATCGATGCTCATCTCGACTGGGAGGTGCGGGTTGGCGTTCATGCCGGGCCTGTCGTTGCCGGCGTGGTCGGTCAGGAGCGCTACCAGTTCGACATCTGGGGTGACACGGTCAATGTGGCCGCCCGTATGGTCGGCATGAGCGTCCCGGGGAGCGTAGCCGCAACAAGCCACATCTGGGAGCAGCTGGCATCAGTCTTCCAGGGCGAGGCGCTCGGCGAGTTGGAGATCAAGGGCAAAGGCGCGGTTGCGGTGTTTGGGATCCGCAGTCGTCCCTTGGTTTGAATGTTATACCCAGTGGCTGAGGCCAGGGGCGCCGGGGCGCAATCACTACGCATGGGAGACGACGGTTGCGGAGGAGCGTGCGCACAATCCGCATGCTAGAGACGGTATCAGCGAAGACGCGCTCGCGGACCTGCGGGAAGCCCGAGATGCGAATCTCGCCGCGCCGCACCTTCTCATGCCATCGATCCAGGTGAATATCCGCGCTGGCAAGCTTCCCCCCGCGGAAGCCAACGGGGTTCGCTACTTGAAGATTCCGGTGCAGCTCTTCGCTGAGCCGCCAATCTCGGTCCCCGATAAACTCAGAATCTCATTTTGAGCACCATTTGAACCAATCGGTGCCCAACGCGTTTGCTAGGCGTAAACGGGAGACAATACATAGGGGGATATCATGCGTCTCATTATCGCGTTCACGATTATCGCTGGCTGTGTCGGCCTCGGCGGTTGCTTTCATCACAACTCCGCCGTCATGACCGAACCGCTTCCGCCGGTGGCCAGCCCGCCGCTGAAATAGCGGATTTTTATCATCCCAGCTCAGATTTCCGCTGGAGGCCGCGCGGTCTTGGTCTCAGCCCACTTAGCGAGACCGGACCGGCGCGGTGTTGGTGTCTGGGCGGATATAGCGCCGCACGCCTACTCAGCCTGCTTAAGCAGATAATCGGCGACATCGTCGTGCATTGTGAAGATCGCATCCTTGACGTCGCCTTGTGGTGCCTTCCGGTTGATCGCGTCCACGACCTGCCCCCAGAAGTCCTTGGGGAGCTCGATTCTTCGCAGCGAATGGAGCAGGTGGTTCTCTGTCCGGGCTTTGCCCGCGGTCTCTCATTCTGGCGGGGCTATGCGCTCGTCGCGACGTCGCTTCAAAGGTCTCGAGCTCGGGGACAATATCCAGAGTCGCGACGGTGAGCCTCGCTGCGGCGCCTACATCATCGATACGCGCAATGGGGACATGATGCATTGGATCCGCTTCGAGGGTGCGGTGCGCGAGCTTTTTGACAGAGCCTTCTTTCCCGGTGTCGGTGCGCCAATGTGCGTCGGCTTAGGCAATCCCGAGATGCGGACTCTCATCACCTTCGATGGTGAGCGCGGACACGCCAAGATCGAGGTCTGATCCTGGGCGTCACATTGCCGCGATTAAGCGCACCCAGTTCGCTTTTCTGTCCCCTCCGAGCAACCTGGCTAAAAATTGGGCGTTGCTGCGACGTGGCATCATTTTGCGCCCCTGCATTCCCAGAGTAAGCTGGCGCATCGATTCCCATCCCAGCAGCCGGTCGCAAGGCAGCCTTCATGACCGAAAAACGCAACCGAAACGGCTCCTCCCGACGCGCGTCACGCGGCGAGGAGGACGAGGCCGAGCCGCCGTCGGAGGAGACAGCGGCGCGCGGTCCGGACGCCGCGCCAGATCGGTCCGTTGAGGAGAGAGAGGCGCAAACGACAGCCGCGCCTCCCGCGCCTGCGCGCCGGCGGGGAATGGGTCTGGTTGTCCTTCTTTTGCTCGTCGTGGCGCTGGCGGCGGTTGGCTACCGCTACTGGGGTTTCTGGCAAACCGAGCCGACGACCGCCGCAGCACCTCCGCCGCCGGCCGTGACGGTGGCCAAGCCCCTCGTGCGCGAGATGCAGGAGTGGAGCGACTTCACCGGCCAATTCGAGGCGCGGGAGGCGGTCGAGATCCGGGCTCGCGTCAGCGGCTATCTGGAATCCGTCAATTTCACCGATGGCCAGATCGTCAAGAAGGGAGATCTCCTCTTCGTCATCGAGCCCAAGCCATTTGAGCTCGCCTTGCAGACAGCGAAGGCCCAGCTTTCCCAAGCGGAGGCGCAGCTCGATCTTTCGAAGGCACAGCTCGATCGGACGGCACAGCTGCGCAAGAATGAATACGCCACCCAGGAGACCTATGACGAGCGGGTCGCGCAGGTGAGCATCGCGACCGCGGCTCGTGATTCGGCCAAGGCGGCGGTCGATCAAGCCCAACTCAATCTGGACTACACACGCGTCACGGCGCCGGTCTCCGGGCGCATGGGCAGGCATGAGGTCAGCGTCGGCAATCTCGTGATGGGCGGCATCACGGGGAACACGACTCTGCTCACGACGATCGTCTCGCTCGATCCGATTTGGCTGACCTTCAACGTGAGCGAAGGCGACGGCATGACCTATAAGCGGCTGGTGGCGAAGGGCGAGATCAAGTCGCCGCGGGATAATCTCGTCCAGGTTCAGGGTCAGCTGATGGACGAGAAGTCGTGGACCCTGAAAGGCACCATCGATTTTGTCGACAATCAGTATGACCGCTCTTCTGGCACGATCCGCGTGCGTGCTGCGTTCCCCAATCCTGATCTCTTCATCACCCCGGGACAGTTCGGCCGCGTTCGCGTGCCAATGTCGCAAGACCGTCCAACCATACTTGTGCCGGACGCAGCCGTTGTAACCGACCAATCCACCAAAATGCTGTTCACGTTTTCGGCTGACGGTACGGTGGTGCCGAAGCCGGTCGAGCTCGGCCCCGTTACCGACGACGGCTTGCGTGTCGTCCATTCCGGCATCACCGCGGACGATCAGGTGATCATAAATGGCCTCCTGCGCGCCAGGCCCGGCCAGAAAGTCACGCCCGAGCAAGGCAAGGTCGAAGGATCGGGGTCAGCGCCCTCCGGCAAAGCCCCATGAACATCTCGCATTTCTTCATCGACCGCCCGATTTTCGCGGCCGTGATCTCTATCCTGATCACGCTGGTCGGAGGCGTGGCCTATTTCAGTCTGCCGGTGGCGCAATATCCCGATATTGCCCCGCCTTCCATTCAGGTGACGGCTTCGTATCCGGGGGCGTCCGCCGACATCGTCGCCAAGACCGTGGCGACACCCATCGAGCAGGAAGTGAACGGCGTCGACGACATGCTCTACATGACGTCGCAGTCGACGAGCGACGGCAACATGGCCCTGACCGTCACTTTCAAGCTCGGCACCGACCTCGATACCGCGCAGGTGCTGGTGCAGAACCGCGTGGCGATCGCCCAGCCGCGCTTGCCGGAAGAGGTGCGGTCCATCGGCGTCACCGTGGTGAAGCAGTCTCCCGACCTCATGATGGTGATCCATCTGTATTCGCCGGACGATTCCCGCGACCTGCTCTACATCTCGAACTACGCAACACTGCACGTGAAGGATGTGCTCGCCCGTATCGACGGTGTGGGCAACGTCACGGTGTTCGGTGCGCGTGACTATTCCATGCGCATCTGGCTCGATCCCGAGAAGCTTGCCATCCGCGATCTGACGGCCGGCGACGTCATCAACGCGCTGCGCGGCCAGAATGTGCAGGTCGCCGCAGGTGTCATCAATCAGCCGCCCGTGCCCCAGCCGGGGGCGTTCCAGCTTAATGTGGAGACCCAAGGGCGCCTCGCGGATCCTGCCGAGTTCGGCAGGATCATCGTGAAGTCCCAAAGTGACGGCCGCGTCGTGCGCGTGAGCGATATCGCGCGCGTGGAGCTTGGCGCTGCCGACTATCACCGCAATGGCTATCTGGATGAGAAGGTGGCCATCCCGATGGGCATCTTTCAGCGCCCGGGGTCGAACGCGCTTCAGACCGCTGCCGCCGTCCAGGCCAGCATGGCAGACCTTTCCAAGTCCTTTCCGCAAGGGCTCCGCTACGACATTGTCTACAACCCCACCGTTTTCATCTCCGAGTCCGTGGATGCGGTGCTCACGACCATGATCGAGGCTGTCATCCTCGTGGTGGTCGTGATCATTCTATTCTTGCAGACATGGCGCGCCTCCATCATTCCGATCGTGGCCATCCCGGTATCGCTGATCGGGACGTTCACCGTCCTCGCCGCGCTCGGCTATTCGCTGAACAATCTCTCTTTGTTCGGGCTTGTGCTGGCGATCGGTATCGTCGTGGACGACGCCATCGTCGTTGTGGAGAATGTCGAGCGCAATATCCGTGAAGGTCTCTCTCCGCGGGAAGCGGCGTATAAAACCATGGAGGAAGTCGGCGGGGCACTCATCGCCATCGCGCTCGTGCTGTCCGCCGTGTTCATCCCTTCGGTGTTCCTGAGCGGCATTCTCGGCCAGTTCTTCCGCCAGTTCGCCGTTACCATTGCCACCGCGACGATTATCTCGCTCATCGTGTCGCTGACCCTAAGTCCGGCTTTATGCGCGCTTTTGTTCAAGCCGCACGAGGCCGAGCCGGCGCGGCGAAGCATTTTCACGCGCCCGATCAGGGCCTTTTTCAATGGGTTCAACCGCGCCTTCGAATGGACGTCCTCTCGCTACGGCGCGATGACGGCGCGACTGGTTCGCGTTTCGGCTCTGATGCTTATTGTCTATGCGGGCTTGATTGGCCTGACAGTTTTCCAGTTCAGGGCCGCCCCAACGGGTTTCATTCCAGCGCAAGATCTCGGCTATCTGATCAATATTATCCAGCTGCCGCCCGGGGCATCGCTGTCCCGCACCGATGCGGTTGCAAGGCAAGTGACGAAGATCGTCCTCGACACCCCAGGCATTGCCCACGCCGTGCCGATTGTCGGGCTCGATGGCGCGACCTTCACCAGTGCGCCCAATGCAGCGGTCGTCTTCACTCCGCTCGATCCTTTCAAGGAACGCGCGGAACGGGGAGAAAGCGGCCAAGCGATCATCGCTAGCCTCAATCAGAAGTTTGCGGCGATCCAGGACGCTTTCGTCATCAGCGTGTCTCCACCGCCAGTACGCGGCATCGGCACGACGGGCGGCTTCAAAATGGAGGTGCAGGACACCCATGGCGGCGACTTGGCCCAGCTTGAAGAGGTGGCTCAGTCGATCGTGGCAGCGGCGGCTCAAGAACCTGGTCTCGCCGGGGTCTTTACGACCTTCAACACACGCACGCCGAAAATCTATGCCGACATCGATCGCGTGCGCGCGGAAATGCTCGGGGTCAACACCGACGACATCTTCCAGACGCTTGAAGTCTATCTCGGTTCGAGATACGTCAACGACTTCAATTTCCTCGGGCGCACTTATCGCGTCATGGCCCAAGCCGACGGCGATTTCCGCCAGGACCTCCATTCCGTTGCGCAGTTGAAAACCCGCAACGCCGCGGGACAGATGGTGCCGCTCGGCTCCGTCGCATCCTTCCGCGACATCATGGGTCCGTATCGTGTCGAGCACTTCAACCTGTTCCCGGCCGCAGCCGTGCAAGGCGGGACTAAGCCGGGGTTTTCCACAGGCTATGGCCTCGAGACCATGGAGCGCCTGGCGAACGCGAACCTGCCCGACGGCTACGCGTATCAATGGACCGAGCTCGCTTATCAGGAGAAGCAGGCGGGCAACACCGCGATCTTCGTCTTCGCCGCGTCCGTCGTCTTTGTGTTTCTCCTTCTCGCCGCGCAATATGAGAGTTGGGCTTTACCGCTCGCGGTTATTCTCATCGTGCCCATGTGTCTGCTCGCCGCGGTGAGCGGGCTACTTCTCCGCGGCATGGACGTGAACATTCTCGCTCAGATCGGCTTTGTGGTGCTCATCGGGCTCGCCGCGAAGAACGCGATTTTGATTGTGGAGTTTGCGCGCCAGAACGAGGAGCATGGCGAGGATCGCTTCCAGGCGGCGACGGAAGCCGCGCGCGTGCGTTTGCGCCCAATCCTGATGACGTCATTCGCCTTTATTCTTGGTGTCGTGCCCCTGGTCATAGCCACGGGGGCGGGCGCCGAGATGCGCCAGTCCCTAGGTACGGCCGTGTTCTTCGGCATGATCGGGGTGACGATTTTCGGGCTGATTTTCACCCCCGTGTTCTACGTGGTGGTGCAGAAATTTGCCCGGAAGCCTCACGAGCATACAGCGCCGCGGCGCGCCCGCGCGGAGTAGCCCCGCATTCGAGGTTGTTCTGGCCTCAGCCGAAGAGGCGCGCCTCGGCGAGCCCATTTAAAATGGATTGCACCGCGAGAGCCGCCAGCAGCACCCCGAACACGCGGACGATGACCTCGCGCGCCGTGACGCCGATGACGTGGTGTATTTCCTGCGCAACCAATAGCAGCATGAGCGTGACAAGCATGACGGCGAGGATCGCGGCAATGACCGCCCGAGAAGCGTGAAGTCGCCCCTGGTGCCTGCCTGCAAGCACGATCGCGCTCGTCATCGCACTGGGTCCGGCAATCAGCGGCGTGGCGAGCGGGAAGACCGCGAACTCGGCGTGGCGCTCGGCCTTGGTTTCCGCTTCTTCGCTCTCCTTGACCGACAGCGCGACAGGTTCCGGACGCTTCGACAGCGTCATATCGAGAGCTATCGCGCGGCTCTAAAGAAGCTTGCTGCGGGCGATCACGCCCATTACGCCTAGACGATCATCGCCTGTAGCGTCTCCAGCCGGTCCGCTTCCTCGGCTGGCTTGTCCCAGCGGATGCGATGGATGCGTGGGAAGCGCATCGCGACGCCGGACTTATGCCGGCCGGAGCGATGCACGGAATCGAAGGCGACCTCGAAGACGAGCTTGGGCTCCACCTGGCGAACCGGACCGAAACTTTCCATCGTGTGATTGCGGACGAACGCGTCGAGCTGCTTCAGCTCCTCATCGGTGAAACCGAAATAGGACTTGCCCACGGGCACCAGCTCGGGCTCTCCATTTTCACCGTCGCGCCAGGCGCCGAACGTGTAGTCGGAATAATAGGACGAGCGCTTTCCGCTGCCGCGCTGCGCATACATGAGCACGGCATCGAGCGTCAGCGGCGCGCGTTTCCATTTGAACCAATGTCCCTTCGGCCGCCCGGCAATATAGGGGCTGGCGCGCCGCTTCAGCATCAGGCCCTCAATGCCGGTTTCGCGCGCCGCGGACCAAAGCCGCTCCAGCTCCGCCACCGAGGTAAAGTCGATAACCTCGGAAATGTCGGTACCCTCTGGCGCCACGCGTTGATGCCACGCCTCGAGTCGTGCGCGCCGCGCGATGAAGGGAAGGGGGCGCAGATCCTCCTCGTCCTCGTACAGCATGTCGTAGAGGCGGATATGGGCCGGGTAGGATTTAAGCATCGCCGGGGTCACTCTCTTGCGGTTCAAGCGCTGCTGCAGCTCGTTGAAGGGTTGAACTTCGCCTTCGCGCAGCACCAACAACTCGCCATCCAGCACCACGCCCGGTGGTATAGCCTCCGCCACATCGGGAAAGCTGCGTGAGATGTCGTCACCCGTGCGCGAGAAAAGCCGGGTCTCCCCGCCCTTGCTCGCCGCCTGCACACGGATGCCGTCCCATTTCCATTCCGCGACGAAATCGCCGGGATGGATGAGTGCGAGCTCCTTGTCTTCGATCTGATGCGATAGCATCAGCGGCCTGAAGGTTGGCGTCGCGCCGGCCTCGGGCCGTGCCCCCGAGGCTGAGAGCCAGCTGAAAAGCTCAAGATAAGGAGGCTGCACGCAATGCCAGACCTCCTCGATATCGGCGATCGGCACGCCCGACCATTGCGCCAGAGCCGTCTTGGCCAAGCGCGCCGAAACTCCAACGCGCAGCGCTCCAGTCATAAGTTTCAGAAGCGCCCAGCGCTCCGTCGAGTCGAGCCGATCGAGCAGACCTGCCAGGAGTCCCGGGATATCAAGTGCGGTCGCAGTCTGGAGGCTCGCCACCACCTCCCCGAGCGGCGGCACGTTCTCGCCGCTGTGCTGCGCGGGCCAGAGGAGAGCGATGGTTTCGGCCGTGTCGCCGACATAGTCGCGAGAGAGGTCGAACAGGACCGGGTCTACCCGCTGGGAAATCATTTCGCCGAGGATGCGCCGCAGCGGCAGCCGGAAGAACAGCCCATCGGTCAAGGCAGCCAAGGCAAAGCCTCGGTTGGGATCTGGCGTCGAGGCGAAATAGTCGGCGAGCAGGCGCAGCTTATCGTTACGCGACGGCGTATATGACAGGCGATCGAGAAGGGAAGCGAAGGCCCTCACGAATCCTCATCCTCCCTGCCCACCCTGCCCACGAGCGCGAGCGCGCGGCCACGCCGGCCGGTGGACTCGATGTGATAGAGCAGTGCCTCCTCGCGACCGTGCGTAACCCAGATTTCTTCCGCGCCGGTCTCGGCGATGGTCTGCGTCAGTTCATTCCAGTCGGCATGATCGGAGATCACGAGCGGGAGCTCGACATTTTGCTGGCGCGCTCTCGCGCGCACACGCATCCAGCCCGAGGCTAATGCCGTAACCGGGTCCGGCAACCGCCGCGACCAGCGGTCGGCGATAGCGCTCGGCGGTGCAAGTACGATCGCTCCGACGAGATCTTCGCGCTTCGCTCCGGTTGCGGATTTTAGTTCGCCGAGGCGCACGCCAATCGATTCATAAAGCGCGCAGCATTCTGCCAGAGCGCCGTGCAGGAAGATCGGCTCGTTGTAGCCGGCCTCGCGCAGCAAGGCGATAACCCGCTGGCTCTTACCGAGCCCGTAGGCACCGACGACATGTGCACGATCTGGAAATTGCGAATGCGATTTCAGCAGCTTTTGGATCTCACCCCGCGCGCTGCCATGGCTGAACACAGGTAGGCCGAAGGTCGCCTCGGTAATGAAGAGATGACAAGGGGTGAGTTCGAAGGCAGGGCAGGTTGGGTCCGCGCTGCGCTTATAATCGCCGGAAACGACAACGCGCGCTCCCTGCCATTCAATGAGAACCTGGGCGCTGCCGAGAACATGGCCTGCAGGGATAAGCGTGACCGAGACATCGCCGATGCGAATAGGTTCGCCATAGGCGGCCCTTTGCGTGCCGAGACGAGCGGCGCCTCCTAGCCGCACGCGCATGACAGCAAGGGTCTCTTCCGTGGCAAGAACATGGTCGTGACCGGCGCGCGCATGGTCCGAATGGCCATGCGTGATAACAGCCCGCGAAACCGGACTATGCGGATCGACGTGAAAGCCGCCGGGCCGGCAAAAAAGACCGTGACGATCGACAGTAAGCCACGAAGCGAATTGAGCCGGTTTCATATTTATTGCCGCCTGTGACGAACAAAACACGTATTCGGAGCGAAAAACCTAATCCGCCGCTACCTCAAATTGCACAACACCAAAACCTAACGCTTTAGTTGCTGTACCGGGTCTTAGTCGGCCTTCCCAAGACGCAGCATAATCAAGCGGGGTGTTGCGACGGATGTTGCCATGTGGGGTTGTCCGAGCACCGGTTGGGTCAAGTGCTGCCGCATCCCCGGCGCGAGGGCTTTTGCGCTTCTCGGCCTGCTGACTTGCCCGCCCGCTTATGCAGAGCCAGAGCGGCCCCGAGCCGAATTCTTCACCGGGTTCGAAGCCAGTGATAACTACGCAAGCGGCTATGTGGGCGGCGGTTACGCATTCGGCAAGGGACTTTATGAGGAAAGCTTCAGACTTCGCGCGGTCGGAAGCTTTGGCCGCTATCACTACAATGGCAGCCTTCAGGTCGACGATGCTTGGAGCCCTATCACCTTCGATGGCGACGCCAGCTTCGCCGCGGCCCTGATCGGATACGAATTTCACCGCGGGCGGCTTATCACCAAACTTTGCGGGGATCGAGGCGGTGGATCAGCACATCGTGCCATTCGATCCCAACAACGCCGCTCAGGGCCGCGAACTCGGCGCGCGGTTCCTCGCCGAGAACTGGAACCTCTCGCCCGTTTTGTATCTTTCGGTTGATGCGGCCTACGGGACAGCGTTCCAGGATTATTGGAGCCGGGCGCGCCTTGGCTATCGCCTCAGACCAAAATTATCGACTGGGCTCGAAGGCGGCGCACTCGGCAACGAGGAATATAGCGCGGGTCGCACCGGTGGCTTCGTTCGCTTCGATTTCCTCGACACCGAGCTGACATTGGCAGGCGGCTTCACAGGCAACTATCTGTTGGATGATCCGAGCGGCTATGTCTCGCTCGCTGTGCATCGTTAGAATGTACCTGGCTTGAGCCGAGGTGCACTGCCGGTCCCGCTCCGGCAGTGCTTTTGGCCTCATCGGCGAGTTGTCTCCCTGCCGGATCGCAATAGCGGATCCCAAAGCAGCATCGCCGTCTCTATCGTGCATTCTGTGTAGGAGGACGTCTTGAGCCTTGGCCCCGAGACTTGCTCCAAAGATAAGATGACGTAAGCAGCAGGCCAAATCAACGCGTGTTGAAGGTTGCTCCCAATTTCCTCGCGTTACTGTTGCTGCTTTGTCGAGCTCGTCTCTTCGGAGCTGCCGGCCGGCATTGATACCTGCGCGCGCCATTCCTTGAAGCGCTTTCCAAGTGCTGCGCCGTGCTCGATCCACCAGCTTTCGTCAAACTTGAGCACGTTCTGAAAATTTTGCGGGGCGGTGGGAAGGAAACTGGCCACGTCCACATCGATGACGGGATGTTTGCCGACAAGCGGGATCGCCGATTTGCGCATGGGGCCATAAGCGATCAGTTGCGCCTGCGCCGCAAGCCGTGCTGGTTCGCTGGCGAATGCGATGAAGCGCTTCGCCAAATCCTTGTTGGCAGCGCTTTTGGGAATGGCCCAGAGGTCGAGATCGTAGATCTGACCGTCCCAAAGGACGCCCACGCGTTGGCGGGCACCGATGCTCGCACGGAAAATACGCCCGCTATAGCTGGCCGCCATCACGACTTTATTTCGCGCCAGCCATGTGAGCGGATCCTGCGCCTTGTTCCACCACAGGACCTCCGCCTTGATCTTATCGAGAACGCTGAAAGCCCTGTCGGTCCCCGCAGGGGTGCCAAGTTCCGCGTAAACTTTGTCAGGCTCCACGCCGTCGGCGAGCAGCGCAAGCTCAAGAGTATAGCGCGGGCCGTTCGGCAGAGCGCGCTTTCCGGGAAAGCGCTTGGTGTCGAGGAGGTCGGCGATCTTGGTCGGTGGCCCGCCCTCGAAAGCGCCGCGATCGAAAGCAATCGCTGTCGACCAAGCGACGCTTGCAATCCCGCAGGATGAAAGGCCGCCGGCAACAAAATCATCAGCGGCAGTTTGGCCGTCAGGCCCGGCCCCAAGCGTATTGCTGTCGATTGCTTCCAGATGACCGTCGCGGCACAGCGTGGCAAGCGTCGCCGCCGACATGTCCACGACGTCAATCGGCGCATTTTTGTTTCCGATCATCCCCATGATCGCGGCGAGTGTGCCGTTATAGGTCTCGATCTTGACTTTGGTGCGCGTCTCGCGGGTGAACGGCGCGAAATAAGCGATCTCCTGGGATTGGCCATAGGCGCCGCCCCACGTCGCTATGTTCAGCGTAGGCCCGGTATCGGCGCCCTGCGCCAAGGCTGCGGGGGACTCAACGAAGTTGGCTGCGACGATAAGCATGGAGAGCACGACAAGTGCCGGCACCCGTGAAAGACCCGTTCGATTAGGTTGTGCCCGCGCGTGTCTCTGCATGATTGCATCGCCGCCGATCAGGGTCATTGGACAGGGCTGGTCACGGGGTTTGCCTGGGACGATTCCTCGCCAAGTGTTGCGCGATCCGTCCGTCGAATCGTTGGCTGCGATAGCACGCCCCTAATGGAGAGCTTGGGGACGGCGTTGTCGGTATCCAAAGCCGGCGTTGAAGGGACCGGCCGATTCACCGACAGGTTCCAGTCTAGCATGGTGCGACCGAGATCGATGTCTCCAGACCCGAAGATAGACCGCTGAGCCGTCTGCATATTGAAGGTTCGGCACCAGATAACACGCGCGGCGAGGCGGCACTCTGCCTTCAGCGTGTCGAACTGGGTTGCTTGATTGCTGTTCCAACTCTCGCTTTCGAGCGGTGCGACGGGAGCCGTCAGTCGGGCGAAGTCCACGGGCAGCGAGCCTCTTTCGGCGCCGATTTTGATCGCACCAAAAAAGCTGTGCTTCAGCGCGGTGAGATCCTGTCCCTCGCCCGCAAGGTCGGCCCTGAGCTCGCCAACCCCGTCGATGGGAATTCCAAGCCCAAGCGGATCAAGGCATTGTTTAAGGGCAATGTCGTTGAGATTGGCTATGAGGCTGACGCGGGGCGTCCGTTCGGCTTTCACCGCTAACCGTCCAGCGGCGGAACCGCCGCAAAGTTCAATCTCGCCGATCTCGACTGCCAGCGCGCCGTCCTTAGCGGTGATGGTGAAGCCGCCTTTGCCGAGGCTCAGCGTGCGGACGCGGATCTCGTCGACCGAGACGCGGAGATCGGCGTCGAGAGACCGCAAGAGGATCCAGTCGGAAATCTGAGCACTGGGCTGCCTGGGCAGAGAAGCCGTCACATCTTCTCCGCTGGCGTCACCGAGATAGGGATCAATGACGAGCCGCTCGAAATCGAGCGTGCCCTCTATCCGAGGTTTCGCGCCGGCCGTGAAAGCAAGAAGGCCGACGGCGCTGTTGCCGTCGAGCTTGAACGAACCCTCGTCTATGGTGAGGGTTGCGCCACTAGCGTGCATGGCGCCCGACGCCGAAAACTCCTTCAGGCTCTGGCCCTCGGGTTGGTCGACTCCGAGCCAGCGCAAAAAACTGCGCGCGTCGGCGACGTCCGTTTGAATACGGCCGTCGAGCTGGAATCCGTCTTTGAATGAGGCCGCGCCTTTCATTGTGGCCCGGCCGGGATCGGATGTCAGGGCGAGGCTCACGGGAACGCTTGTCGAGCTGGACGTCACAGCTCCGCTATCGAGGGAGAAACGTACTTCCTCACGTCTAAACTCGAACGAGCCGGACCCGGAGAGAGCGCCGCCCTCGGTTTGTCCGCCGCTCGTATCGAAGTGAGCCTGCACATTATCGATCGTTTCGCGTCCTGCGGCTGTTGCTAATTCGATGCTGCCGTCGCGTACATGCAATGCGCCGATCGGTCCAAAGGCAAAAAGGTTGACGATACGTTCTTGCGGCGTCTGGCTCGACGTGGCGTCCGCGCTCAAGACGATGCGAGGCTGCATCAATCTGAGCGCGTCAATGCGAACGCGTCCAAACAGGAGTTGCGCGAGATCGATCGTGATCTTGGCCTGATCGGTGCTGATCGATCGGAGCAGCGGGAGGCGCGATGCGTCGCGGATCACGAGCGCGCCGCGGACTGAGACGTCTGGGAAATAGCGCACGCTTACCGGGCCGGCGAACTCGACTGTCCCGCCCGTCCATTCGGACAATGCGGAGGCAATGCGGAGGCTGAGCTGCGACGTGTCGCCGATCAGTCGGGGAAGGAGAGCGAGAGCCAGGATAAACGGAAGGAGTCCGAGAAGAAGCCATCTCCACGATAGCTGGCGAGGCTTCATGCCGATCTACCCACCCGATTGGCGCCAGCCCCGAAGCGGACCAGCGCAAATTTTTGATCGCCGGAAGTTTTGCTAGGTTTAGCCCGATTGCGGCCCGATAGCGAGCCCGGGCCTCGAATTTTCTTTAGTTATCAAGATGCCTGTGCCACCCAAGCGGCCGGCGAGGGGCCGAGGACCCCGCGGCTTGGCGATGCTCCGGGCCGGCCCGCCACAATCACGCCATGGAGCATGAAAACCGGAACGAGGCTTACCAATACGATGGTAAGGGCAGAGAGCCCCGCCTCTTCGTAGCGGTAAAGCGATACGAGCGTGAAAACCTGGGTCGCAAGCGTGTCGAAGTTGAAGGGTCGGAGCAACAAGGTGGCGGGTAGCTCCTTCATGGAATCAACAAACACCAGCAAGGCTGCAGCTCCCAGTGCAGGCCGCAAAAGAGGCAGATGGACTTTCCACAACGTCTCGCTGACGGAACTCCCAAGTGTCCGCGCCGCGGCATCGATATGGCGCGAGATCTTGCTCAAACCGGCCTCTACCGCGCCGAGCGAGGCGGCCAGAAACCGGATCGTATATGCGACGACGAGAGCGAAGGCCGTACCCGAGAAGATCAGCCCAGTCGGGATGTCGAACAGGGACCGCATCGCTGCGTCGATGCCGTTGTCGAGCTGGGCGAGCGGGATGAGGAGGCCGATGGCAAGCACGGTGCCAGGTACAGCGTAGCTGATTGCCGGCAGCGTACTCGCGGTCTGCACCACTTTGGACCGCGTCTGCCGTCGCGCGTAAGCGAGCACGACCGCAAGAATGACTGCGAGGCCTGCCGCGGCACTGGCGAGCAACAGACTGTTCCGCGCCGCGCGCCAGAAATCCGGCGCCAATCCGGCTGCGAGATGTGCCGTCGCGTCGCTCATGAGCACACCCACCGGCAGCAGGAATCCGACGAGCGGGGGCAGGGCGCATGCAAGCATTGCGAACGCTGCCGCGCCGCCGCGTAGCGGCTCTTCCGTTAAGTCGCGGTATTTTCCCGTGGTGTGATGGAAGCGGCGATGTGCCCGCATACTGCGCTCGATCAATAGCAGGGTGAACACGAAGAGCAGCATGACGCACGCGATCTGCGCCGCACCGGGCAGACTGTTGCGGTCGAGCCAAGTGTCATAGACCGCAACGGTGAGCGTCTTCACGCCGAAGAACTCGACGGCCCCGATGTCGTTCAACGTCTCCATGAGGGCGAGGGCCACACCGGCCGCCAGCGCAGGCCGGGCAAGCGGCAAGGCGATTCGCCAGAACGTCGCGCCGGCGCTTTGCCCAAGGGTGCGGCTTACCTCGAGCACGCACACTGATTGGGCGAGAAAACTCGCGCGCGCCGTGATGTAAACATAAGGATAGAGCACCGCGCTCATGACAAAGATCGCGCCGCCTAGGCTCCGGATATCTGGAAACCAATAGCTCCGCGCGTCCTGCCAGCCGAAGACGTCGCGGAGACCCGTTTGCACGACGCCGGAATAATCGAACAGCTCAAGATAACAGTAGGCGATGATGTAGGTGGGGATCGCCAGAGGCAGCAGGAGCATCCATTGAAACAGGCGGCGGCCTGGGAAACGGTACATGGTCACAAGCCAAGCGGTGCCGGTCCCGATCACAAGGCTAAGCCCGCCGACGCCCGCCATCAGGCCGAGCGTGCGCCGCACCGCGCGGGGGAGGACATTTGCGGCCAGATGCGGCCAGGTATCGCCGCTCGACTGTAGTGCCAGGATCGCGATAGCCGCGATCGGCGCCAGCGCAATCAGGGAAATCAGGAGCGCCGCGAGCGACCAGCCCAGATTGCCGTTCTCATTGAGGCGGGCGAAGCGTCTGCGCCACGCTACGCGCGTTAGGCTTCTCTCGTCCGGTGCGCCGCGATCAGCGTCCAGCACCAGCCACCCCATCGCCTGCGCGCCACGGCGCGGCGAGCGCCGCGACGGCGTCGAGCGACAGCACTTGATCGGCCTCTTGCAGCACGTCGGCGAAGGCGCATGCGGAGTCGATGACGGGATCCACGAGATCCGAACCTGTCAATGCAAGAGCGCAGGCGCGTATGGCCGGGCAGCGTTGGTGTTGCGAGGCTGCAATCAGAGAGATCGCCATGCATTCATCCGCACAGAAGCCCGTGCAGCCGAATGGATAATATTCGATCTTGCGTGACGACGACGCCCGAACGGCCCGCACCCAGCAGGCCAATTCTGTTACGGCGCGCTTGGCACGCTCGGTGCCGAGCGTACCCGCATACGCGTTCCAGCCCGTCTCCCAACAGGCAATGTCCCCGGTGTCATAGCCTGCGAGCCAACACCTGAAGCCGACGCCAACAAGCCACTCGGCACTCGTGCGGTCCTTGCCGTAACGGTTCGGCGCCGTAGTTCGCGCTTGCTTTTCAATGCTCTTATGGAAGCTCATCTCAGTGCCCTCATGAGCTTGGCCCCTCATCGAAGCCGACTTTGTCGACGAGTTCGCTCGCCTTTTTGCGCAAATCCCCAATCTCATCGAGCGTAATCGGATCCGGCTTGAAATCGCCCCAGGACTTAACGAGGTCCGACGGCGGAATTCCTTTTTTTACCGGGTACTCGTTGTTCACCTCGGCATACATCCTCTGACCTTCGTCGGACGCCAGAAATTCGAGAAGCTTGACGGCATTCTCCTTGTGCGGCGCGTTCTTCGCCAGGATTGCGCCCGAGACGTTCACGTGCGTTCCGCGATCCTCTGTGTTGGGGAAAAGCAGCTTCACGGAGTTTGCCCACTCCTTCTGTTCCGGCTGTTTATCGTTTTGGAGCATCGCGCCCATGTAATAGGTGTTGCCAATGGCGAGATCGCATTCACCGGCATAGACGCCTTTCACTTGCAGCCTGTCGTCTCCAGCCGGCTTACGGGCCAGATTGGCCTTCACTCCTCTCAGCCAAGCCTCGGTTTCGGCCTCGCCGCGATGCGCAATCATAGAGGCGATCAGCGCGACGTTATAAACGTGCTGGCCGGAGCGGACGCAGATTTTTCCGCGCCATTTCGGGTCGGCGAGATCTTCATAGGTGATGTGGTCGGCTTTCACGCGCTCCTTGGAGGCGTATACGACGCGCGCGCGGCGCGTCAGGCCCCACCACTCGCCGTCCGCGGCGCGGTAGGCGGGCGGGATCGCCTCTTCCAGCGTTGCCGACTGAACCGGCTGGGCAATTCCGGCCGCCGTCGCTTGCTCCAGATTGCCGATGTCGACGGTGAGCAAAAGGTCGGCCGGGCTGTTACGCCCTTCCGCCTGAATGCGCTCGATCAGTCCCTTTTCCGCGAAGATGACATTGACTTTGATGCCGGTCTCTTTGGTGAACGTCTTCAGAAGCGGATTGATGAGATAGGGCTGCCGGTAGGAATAGATATTGACCTCCCCGGCCTCGGCCGGGAGACGCTCAGCGAAGACTACGGAGAGGACAAAAGAGGCGAGCGCAAGCGCAATAACGCGCGCGGAAGAAAATCGCATCGGTTCCTCCAATGGCCGGGGTTCAAGGCCCCGGTATCGGACAGGATTGCTGGAAAAGCGAACTCGCTCGTATTCTTGCGTAAATCCCTGGAGTGTCAATAACAAAGTGGCAATCTAATCAACATTAGAAGCCTTCTAAGCAGCGTTCACTCTGTAGCTAGAAGAAATAGATTTTCTAGAATGATTATAAATAGGTCTGATGGAAGTCTAATTGGTCTGCGAATACAGAATTCGCCGCAGACGAGGCAGCCGGCACAAAGTTTAGGCTTCAGCGCTGCTCATTTCGCAAGCCGGTCGGCCGGGAAGATGACATCGGCGCAGGTACCGACGCCAGGCTCGCTGGTGAGGACCAACCGCGCGCGATTGGCATCCACCAGTGCTTTGGTGACAGGAAGGCCAAGCCCGGTTCCGGTCTGTCTGCGCGGCGCCGTGTCGAGCTGATGGAACGGCTGCATCGCGAAGGCGATCTCATCCTTGCTCATGCCGACACCGTTATCGCGCACCCGCAGGCGGAGTTCCCCGTCCACCAGCGATGCCGACGAAATGACCTGGCCTCCAACGTCGGTAAACTTGATGGCGTTAGAGAGCAGATTGAGCAGGATCTGTTTCAGCCGTCTTGGGTCGGCGATCACTGCCGGTAGATTCGGCGCAAATGAAGTCCGCAGCACGATCCGCTCGCGTTTGGCCAACGGTTGCAAACTGTTGACGCTCTCGCTGACGAGTTCCGCGACCTCGACGGCAGTGAAGTCGAGCTCGAATTTTCCCGCCTCCATCTTCGAGATATCGAGAAGGTCGTTGAGCAGGCTGAGCGCGTAAAGGCCGCTCTGATGGATATCCTCGATATAGCCCTTGTAGCGCGGATTGCCGATCGAACCGAGCCGCTCCTGCAGCATGAGCTCGGTAAAGCCGAGAATCGAATTGAGCGGCGTGCGGACCTCGTGGCTGACCTTGGCGAGGAAATCCAGCCGTCCCGCGCCATCGCCCGTTCGGTTCGCGGTGGGGCTGGATACGCCCTCGAGCTGCGGGTCCACGTCGACTTGCGGCGGAGGCGAGAGTTCCGCGTCGAGATCGGCCTGGTCGATGAGGCGCAGGAGTTGCGGGCTTTGCTCGGAGCCAAGCGCGCTCAGCGAAAAGACCGCTTTGAGACGCCGCCGTGAGCGAGTGAGCGCATCGATGGGCTCGCTTCGCCCTGTGCCTGCGACGTTCGCGAGCACATTTCCACTGCCGGACAGAATGGCGTCCAGCCCACCGGCCTCTTTCAACTCATCACAAGAGCGATAGCCGAAAGCATACGCGAACGCCGTATTGGCATGCACAAGCTCGCCATCGGCGAGGATGGCGATTGCCGCCGGCATGACCTCCAGCAAGGACTTCAGCTCCTCGCCGCCAAGGCTCAAGGCCTGAAGGCCCGAGGCCGCTTCCTCTGCCGTAACAAGCTCAGGACCCCGCAGGACGCGGCCTTTAAGCGCCCGCGCGATATGTTCGAGCGCCTCACGGTCTTCGGGAAACTCCGCGATGCGCTTTTTATTTGCCGGTTCGGCCATGGAGGGCCCTATTGGGATGGTTGCGCTCATTTCGCGCCTCGGCAAGCTTGGCGATCTACTCTCCGCGCCCACTCTACTTGGGGCGTCAGACCGACTCATCCACTAAATTTAGGCAAATGCAGCGCAATTACAGGGTTAAAGCGCATTTACCGTCAAGATGGGCTAACAAAGTGTTGATGCCAATGAGTAGGGCTCTTGTTATCCCGCACCGCACCAATTATATTGCATTGCACAATAAAACGACAGGTTCCCCGATCCTGGGCGAGCTTGGTGACAGGCAGAAGCGCAAGCAAGAGGTGCAATCATGAGTGAAACATATTCCCCCCAACAGGCTGCCGAGCAGGCCCGCGACACGTTCCGTAAGGCGGCTAAAGAGTTCGAGACCATGAAGATGGACGCCACGGTGCCTGAGAGCGTTCGCGCTCTCGCAGAGAAGACCGTCACGCAGACCCGCGAGGCCTATGAGCGCGGCAAGGACGCGCTGGAAGAGACCGTCGACGCGCTTGAGCGGTCATTCGATGCCGCCGGTCAAGGCGCCGCCGCCTTTAACCGGAAGCTCATCGATATCGCGCAGCGCAATCTCAACTCCGGCTTTGACCTTGCCAAGAGTCTCGCCGGCGCGAAGAACCTCGCCGAGATCGCCGAACTCCAGTCGGCTTTTATTCGCCGCCAGTTTGATGTCTTCGCAAATCAGGCGGGCGAGGTTCGCGCCTTGACCACCAAGATTGCGGCTGACACGACCGAGCCGATCAAGGAGCAGGTATCCCGCTCCTTCGAAAGCCTCAACAAGGTCGGCTAGTTGATCGCGGTACGTCTGCCGCGGCGCGTTTCAATTCTGAGGGTAGATCGCAAAAGCGATACGACAGGCTCGGGCTCCGGCCCGGGCCTTCATTTTGATCTGTGGCCGAGACCTGCCGCTGCGTTCATCGCTTGCAACGGCAACCACCTGCGCATAGGTTCCGGGCGAACGCGCAATGCTTTTGCGCCGCTGTAGCTCAGTTGGTTAGAGCGCTTGATTGTGGATCAAGAGGTCGGTAGTTCAAATCTCCCCAGCGGTACCAACACTTTCAAGACCTTAGAGCCTTTCTCTTCCTAGCCGTCCTTCCGTAGGTAACCCGCAAGGTAACACTTGCACCAACGGAGGAACTGCAATGCAAGCTTCGCAAATGACACGCCGCAAGGCGATGACCTTAGTTGCCGCAGCACCGGCCGCCGCGGTGCTCCCCCCAATAGCAGCAGCAACCGTAATCCCCGCGACGGGAGTTCCTGCTGAAAAGGGGTCCTCGGAACTCAATCAGCTGATCAAGGCTCACCGCACAGCCTATCGAGCTTTCTGTCGCGCGATCGACCGCGAGCAGAAGATGGAAGAAGACTACAAGAAGGTCCGTGATAACACGATCCTTGTCCCCTGCTTCCTCACTGGCGATGCGTTCGAGCTTCAGTTGGGATACGAGTTCTGCGGGGAACGCCTGGAAGCGTCCTACACGCGTCAGCGAAAACAACTAGAAAATCTGACTCGCGTTTTTCCTCCTGACCTGGTGGAACAATCACTCGCGGTCATCGATGCGAAGCAGAAGGAAAACTTCGATGTTCTCGATCGCATGTTTGCTGAAGAAGATGCACGCAGGGAAGCCTTCGGCCTAGCGCCGGCGAAGCGCGACTGGGAAGCCACAAATGACGCGGAGCAAGAAGCCGCACTCGCCATCTGTGCCTACAACTGCCGCTCCTTCGAAGAAGCAGCAGTAAAAGCGCGGTACCTGGCGACCGCTCCGGGACTAAGAGATGGACTGCTCGATGAGCACGTTGATGCTTTGCTCCAATCGTTCTTCGTCGAGACATGAGCGTACAGAGCATAAACGCAGAGGTGCGTCGGCTGCGGTCGACGCCCTCGCCTCCGTTAAGTCCTCTAACCAACCCACGGAGCAAGTGCTCTGCCCTTGTCGCAACCCTTGAGCACGCGACGAGCGCTGCCAATGATTACGCCACCGCCTCTAAGTCTGCAGCCACACGGCGGGTGTATAGAACCGACGCAGCGGACTTTGCGGCTTGGTGTGAGCGTCATGCGGTGGATGCCCTACCCGCGACTGTGGAGACCGTCGCTGCCTATCTCGCCTCCTTGGCAAGATCGGGTCTGAAAGCCTCAACCATCACCCGGCGTTGTGCCGGCATCCGCTACATGCATCGCCTGGCCGGGCTTGAATCTCCGACGAGCAACGAAGCTGTGAAAGCCGTGTTGTCGGGGATCAGGCGAAGCATCGGCACGGCGGTGATACGGAAGGAGCCGGCCACGGCAGAAATGCTTCGCGTCATGATCGCCGATACCCCTGAAGATCTCCGCGGCTTGCGCGATCGTGCCCTGTTGCTGCTTGGCTTCGCGGGCGCACTCCGCCGCTCAGAACTCGTTACACTAGACGTGAGAGACCTTGAGGAAACCAATGAGGGTCTCCTCGTGCACATCAGGAAATCGAAGACGGATCAGGAAGGGATCGGCGACTTTGTCTCTATCCCGCATGGCTCGCGTCTGCGGCCCGTCGGAGGACTCACAGCCTGGCTACAGGCGGCGGGGATTACTGAGGGTCCCATCTTCCGCTCGATCAAGAAAGGCGGCTCGGTGACTCTCGAAAGGCTCTCAGATCGCTCAGTCGCGCAGATCCTGAAGAGGAGAGCTGAGAGCGCCGGCTTCGACTCCACCCTCTTCTCTGGCCACAGTCTCCGTGCCGGGTTCGTCACCTCCGCGCTGCACCATGGAGCGGATATCCTCCGTGTGATGGATGTCACAAGGCATCGTGAGGTCAGCACGCTCAAGACCTATGATCGGCGCGCGAAGGCATTCAAGCAGCACGCGGGCGAGGCGTTCCTGTAGGCTGCCGAGAAAGACGGTTATCGGAGGTAAACTGAGCTCGCATTACCAGAGCGCCCGGCGACTTCCGTAGGAGTGGATGTTGCTTAGGCGCGGCAACACGCCGAATCGACGCAACCGCCCTATCGCGCTCTCGAAAGCTGCCGCGGCACTCATTGTAGGTGCCCTGGGGCGGATAAAGCGCCGACGACAAGAAATGCTTTGCTTGCTTTAAGACATTCGTGTCCCCGGCGTCAGCTTCTGCCAAACCCGACTTCTTCAACAGCATCGACCAAAAGGCGACGATGGGAGAACGGGGCATCCCCACCAAGAGCAGACGTTATGCTCGTCGAAGCTCCCTTAGATGAGGCGCGCCAAAGCGATCAGAAGCTCGCCCCGTCCACTTTCTGAACCGTCAGGCTATCGAGGTCGATCGAAGGCACACACCTTAAGTTGACCGCCGCCATCTCGGTTCCATCGGGTCCTTTGTCGACCCCGAAGGACTGACAACCGCACGTCGCGCAAAAGCGATGAGCGATTGCGTGCTTATTGAAGAGATAGTCCGTGAGGGCTTCATCCCCTGTAACAAGCGAAAAGGTGTCGACCGGCACGAAAGA
>NZ_JBPCOU010000101.1:0-10950 GCF_050999895.1 Methyloceanibacter sp.
ATGATCCCGCAGTGCTTCGTGGCTCACCCTGCATGCGACCGTGCTTCCGTTCTCGTCCTCCATCAAAAACCGAACACCGTCCTGTTCTAGGTAATCGTCTTTGAGCCGCGTGAGAGGCATCGGCGCGCTCCTGCCACGATGTCTTGTTCGGCTGGCATTATCGCTCGCACATCCGGCGCTCGCACACCCCCTTCCAGGGCTACCGGTGATCTCGCGAAGTTTGCGAAAATTTTGCCCGTGGCGCATTTTTGGCACCGGAATTGGCACCGGACAGCATGGGACGATCCGACACCGCACGGTCTCACCCGGTCGGTGGGAGGTAGTGCAATCGCAGAAAACCGGGCTCTGCGAGGACTAACCGGGATAGCGCGTCACGACCACATTCGGTTTAGCAAAGCGCCGCCTTCAGCCTCTCGGCCACGTCGCCGGTCCGTCACTCCTACTCGACGCAAGCGGTGCGGGGCAAGACTTCCCGAGCCTAAGTCCCTCGCCCTCCCCAACTGGCAAAGGTGAAGGGCCGTCGGTCAAACCTTCAAATTCCTGCCATCTTTCGTTCTAACCCATTGGATATCGATAGAGTTTGAGGGGAAGGCAACCGACTCGGTTTGTGTTAGAATCACTACCTTGGATACGGGGAAAGCAATGCGCTGGCGCAACTGCCCGAGAACGCTCGGACGACTCGCTTTCGCTGCGGGTTTCTTGGCGCTGTTCACAGGACAGGCTGCGGCAGCGGACGTCGCCTATTGCGTGACCTGCGATAACCCCAATCAAACCTATGTCTGCCGCGTGACCGGGCAAAGCTCGCGGCCTTCCGATGCGCTCAAGCTTTATTGCGTTGTGCGCACCGCGAAAGAGGGCAAGCACGCCTCCTGCACCGCGCAGCGCGCCGATCCGAGCTGCGCCGGCATCGAGAAAGTCTATTCCTATGACGGCCCGGCGATGTCGCCGGCGGACATCGCGGAACCAAAGGTCCACAAGCTTCAGAAAAAGATCGCACGCGAGCAACAGGCCTTCGAGAAGCCCAAAGGCGGCGCGCCGAAATCCCTGGTCGAGCTGGGAGGTCGCGCCTATAGCGCCTCTCGCGATCGCTGGCGCAAGATTGGCGGCTCGCACGAAGCGGAAGCGCCGCAAACCACATTGCCCCCAGAATCGCAGGCCACCGCTGCACCGCATCAGTCGGAGTCGCTCTCGCTTCAGGCGGCGCCGCAGATGGACACCCCTGCCCCGACGTCAGCGCAAGCCACCACGGCCTCGATCGTGCCGAGCGAGCCCAGCGCAAGCCGGGCACAGCGGATGGGCTCAGCGGTCGGCGGGTTCACGCGCAAAAGCTGGCGCTGCATGCGCTCGCTGTTCCGGACCTGCTCGGAACCGGAGCCCGACGCTCTGCAATAGCGGCGGCCTCTCCCCCCTGAAAGGAAATGGCCGGCAAAAGCCGGCCATCACACCTCCCGCTTTTCGCGGCTGTGTTTTTAGTGCGTCTGCAACCACTTGCGGGCGAGCCGCTGTGCCTCGGCGATCTGCTCGGCAGACATCTCGCGGGCGAGCTCGACCCGGTGCGACCGGGCTTCGTGATTGCCGCGCGCGGCCGCCAGATTGAACCATTTATGCGCCACGACGAGATCCGGGTTTACGTCCTTGCCCGTGGCGTATTGCATTCCCAACTCGAATAAAGCGTCCGGCGCACCCGTCTGGGCCGCGAGCTCGACGCTCTCCACAATCATCCGTGCCATCGTCTATAGTCCCCCTTGCAACCCCTGAATCTTCGAACAACTGTCAGTCTTAAGGTTGATCCGAAAGAAATGACGTTCTGATGGGGGTAATCATGCGTCCGCAGCTTCAACAACTCATGAAGGAGCGTGATTAATGCAAACTCACCAAAACAATAATGCCCAGTAATATTGGTTTATGCTGCGAGCGCATGCGCGGGGCATTGGTTAATCTAGGCTCGCGTCAAGGATTTCTTGACCAATCGCGCTCACACCCCGTCAACCAAGAAACGTTTTCGCCGAATGCGCCTGAAGCCGATTTGCGCAGGCTGGACCGAAGCGCCTAGGGCCTGAGCACGGTCGATCCCGTGGTCAGCCGCGCCTCGAGATCGGCATGGGCGCGGGCCGCTTCGGCCAGCGCATAACTCTGATCGACGGCGATCTTCACCGCGCCGCTCTTCAGGACGTCGAATAGATCGTTCGCGGTCGCGACAAGGTCCTTGCGGTTCGCGGTATAGTGGTTGAGCGAGGGCCGCGTCGCGAAAAGCGAGCCCTTCTGTGACAGCAGCGTGATCTTGAACTCCGGCACAGGCCCCGACGACTGGCCGAAGCTCACCCACATGCCGCGCGGCTTTAGGCAATCGAGCGAGCCGGGAAAGGTATCCTTGCCCACGGAATCGTAGACGACGTCGACGCCCTTATCCTTGGTGTAGGCCTTCACCATCGGGACGAAGTCCTCTTCCTTATAGTTGATGACATGGGTGCAGCCATGCGCCCGCGCGATCAGAGCCTTTCCGGCCGAGCCCACCGTGCCGATGACCGTGGCGCCGAGCGCAGCCGCCCATTGGCAGGCGATCAGCCCGACGCCGCCCGCCGCGGCATGAAACAGCAGCGTCGTCTTCGGCCCGACCTTGTAGGTCTGGCGGAGGAGATATTGCGCCGTCATGCCCTTGAGCATGATCGCCGCCGCGGTCTCGTCGTCGATCGCGTCGGGAAGCTTCACCACCCGGTCCGCCGCGATCAGCCGCTCTTGCGCATAGGCGCCGACCGGCCCGGCATAGGCGACCCGGCGTCCGGCCTTCAGGTCACGCACGCCCTCGCCCACCGCCGTGACGACGCCCGCGGCCTCGGAGCCGGGAACGAAGGGCAGCGCATCCTGCGGGTACAACCCGGTGCGCATATACACGTCGATGAAATTGAGGCCGATGGCGGTCTGGCGGATGCGGACTTCGCCGGGACCGGGCTCGCCCACCTCGACCACTTCCCATTTGAGGACGTCCGGCCCGCCATAGTCATGCACGCGGATCGCGTGGGTCATGCTTTTACTCCGCATCTCTCGTTGTCATGCCCGGCTTTATGCCGGGCATAGGCGGCTTTTTTGGCGCCAAAACGTGGATGGCCGGGACAGGCCCGGCCATGACGGTCTTTCAAACACGAATAGACCTACTCGATGCCGAGCTTGGCCTTGAGGAGATCGTTGACGGCTTGTGGGCTCGCCTTGCCGCCGGTCGCCTTCATCGCCTGGCCCACGAACCAGCCGAGCATGGACGGCTTCGCCTTCACCTGCTCGACCTTGTCGGGATTGGCTGCGATCACCGCGTCCACCGCCGTCTCGATCGCGCCCATATCGGTGACCTGCGTCAGCCCGCGCGCCTCGACGATCGCCTTGGGGTCGCCGCCCTCGCTCCAGACGATGTCGAACACGTCCTTGGCGATCTTGCCGGAAATGGTGCCGGCCTTGATGAGGTCGAGGATGCCGCGGAGCTGCGCCGTCGTGACGGGACTGTCGAGAATGCTGCGCCCTTCCTTGTTCAGGCGCCCGAACAGCTCGTTGACGACCCAGTTCGCCGCAAATTTTGGATCTATCTCAAAATCACCGACTGCAGTCGCGGACGATCCTCCTCTGGCAGTACCGACAGCAGAAACAATGCCCCCATCTTCTATCTTTTGGCGGCCAAGGACCGCCTCGAAATAATCCGCGGACTCACGCTCAGCAATCAGCACGTCGGCGTCGTAGGGCGTGAGGCCGTAGTCCTCGACGAAGCGCGCGCGCTTGACGTCCGGCAGCTCCGGCAGATGCTCAGCGAGCGCATCGACATAGTCTTGCGTCAGCTCCAGCGGCAAAAGGTCTGGATCGGGAAAATAGCGGTAGTCATGCGCCTCTTCCTTGGAGCGCATCGAGCGCGTCTCGCCGGTCTTGGCGTCGAACAGCCGCGTCTGCTGCTCGATCGTGCCTCCCTCCTCGATGATCTCGATCTGCCGCCGCGCCTCATACTCGATGGCCTGGCCGATGAAGCGAATGGAATTGACGTTCTTGATCTCGCAGCGCGTACCGAGCGGCTCGCCGGGCCGGCGCACCGACACGTTGACGTCCGCGCGCAGCGACCCCTCTTCCATATTGCCGTCGCAGGTGCCGAGATAACGCAGGATGATGCGAAGCTTGGTGATGAAGGCACGTGCCTGCTCCGAGGAGCGCATGTCGGGCTTCGACACGATCTCCATCAGCGCGACGCCGGAGCGGTTGAGGTCGACATAGGAGAATTGCGGATGCTGGTCGTGCAGGCTCTTGCCCGCATCCTGCTCCAGATGCAGGCGCTCGATGCCGACCGTGAAACGCTCGCCGCCGAGGAGATCGACGGTGACCTCGCCCTCGCCGACGATGGGGCTCTTATACTGCGAGATCTGATAGCCCTGCGGCAGGTCGGGATAGAAATAGTTCTTGCGGTCGAACACCGAGGAAAGATTGATGCCCGCCTTGAGGCCGAGGCCGGTGCGGATCGCTTGGGCGATGCATTCCTCGTTGATGACGGGAAGCATGCCGGGCATGGCGGCATCGACCAGGCTCACATGGCTGTTGGGCTCGCCGCCAAATTCGGTCGAGGCGCCCGAGAACAGCTTGGCGTTGGAGGTGACCTGGGCATGGATCTCCATCCCGATCACGATCTCCCACGGGCCGGTCTCGCCTTCGATGAGATCGTCGGAGTTGGCGCGTTCTTGCATGACTGCTGCCGCTAGTCCTTGTCCTGCGTCTGCTGGCGGAGTTTCTCCTCCTCGTACTGGATGAACCAGCCGATCATTTGACGCCACAGCGCCTCGACCAGCTCCGGCGGCAAGTCCTTCTCGCCGGCACGGGCCCGCACCTTGTCGATGACCTGCTGCACGCGCCAGGGCACCCGCGCCTCGGCCGGAGAGTTTTTCAGCTGCCAGGCGCGATCCACATAACCGAAGCGTTCTCCGATCAGGTCGACGAGTGTCTTGTCGATGCGGTCGATCTCCGCCCGCACCTCGTCCATCGTGCTGCAATCTTCAGCCTGCCGTGGCGCCATATCCGTCATCCTCTAAGCCGTCGCGTTCGGCACCACCGCATCTGCCTCGATCTCGACGAGCCAGTCCCGATCGATGAAGCCCGAGACCTCAAGCATGCTGCTCGCAGGGCGGATGTCGCCGAAGAATTCGCCATGCACGCGACCGACCTCTTCCCAATGCGAAACATCGACGAGATAGACCCTGGTGCGGATCACGTCCTTGAGGCTGGCGCCCGCATCGGCGAGCGCCTTGGCGATGACCTCAAGGGTGGCCCGCGTTTGCGCCGCAGGGTCGCCTACGGCCGCCTTCTTGCCACCGGACCCCGCCGTGGTGCCGCCGACAGCAACGATATTCCCGATGCGGACGGCGCGGGAAAAGCCGATGATCGGCTCATAGACGCTGCCCGAGCTGACATTGACGCGCTTCAGTGTCATGCGGCGTTGCTCCACCAATCTTGTGGTTTAGAAAGAGGACCGGCGGCCTCCTCGATGACGCGGCCAACGCTGAACAGCGTCTCCTCGTCGAAGGGCCTGCCGATCAGCTGAAGTCCGAGGGGCGTTCCCTCCGACGAAAGCCCGGCAGGCACCGACATGCCGGGCAGCCCCGCCATGTTCACGGTCACCGTGAAAATATCGTTGAGATACATCTCAAGCGGATCGCCAGACTTCTCGCCGAGCGCGAAAGCCGGTCCCGGTGTCGTCGGCGTCAGCATGACATCCACCTTTTCGAACGCCGTGTCGAAGTCGCTCTTGATCAGGGTGCGCACCTTCTGCGCCTTGAGATAATAGGCATCGTAATAGCCGGCGGAGAGAACGTAAGTGCCGATCAGGATGCGGCGCTTCACCTCCGCGCCGAACCCGGAAGCGCGCGTATTCTCATACATCGAGGTCACGTCGGAGCCCGCCTCGCGCAAGCCATAGCGCACGCCGTCATAGCGGGCGAGATTGGAGGAGGCCTCGGCAGGTGCCACGATATAATAAGAGGGCAGCGCATATTTTGTGTGCGGCAGGCTCACCTCGCGGATCTCCGCGCCTGCGTCTTTCAGCCACTGAATGCCTTTCTGCCACAGCGCCTCGATCTCCGGCGCCATGCCCTCGACGCGATATTCCTTGGGGATGCCGACAACGAGGCCCTTCACGCCACGGTCGACCGCAGCCTCATAATCGGGCACGGGCGCGTCGACGCTCGTGGTGTCCTTGGGATCGTGACTCGCCATGACCTTGAGCAGGATCGCGGCGTCGCGCACGCTGCGCGCGATCGGACCCGCCTGATCGAGGGAGGACGCGAAGGCGACGATGCCCCAGCGCGAGCAGCGCCCGTAAGTTGGCTTGATGCCGACGGTGCCGGTGACGGCGGCGGGCTGGCGGATCGAGCCGCCGGTATCGGTTCCGGTGGCGCCCATGCAGAGCCGAGCCGCGACCGCCGCTGACGAGCCTCCGGAAGAGCCGCCCGGCACAAGGGTGGCGTCGGAGCCGTTGCGCCGCCAAGGATTGGCGACCGCGCCGTAAAAGCTCGCCTCGTTGGACGACCCCATGGCGAACTCATCATTGTTGAGCTTGCCGAGCATGACGGCGCCGGCGCCCCACAGATTGGCCGAGACGGTCGACTCGTAGGTCGGGGTAAAGCCATCGAGAATGAGCGAGCAGGCCGTGGTGCGGAAGCCCTTGGTGCAGAACAGATCCTTGATGCCGAGCGGGATACCTTCCAGCGCACCGCCCTCGCCGGTCTTTAGCCGCGCCTCGCTCGCAGCCGCCATCTCGAGCGCGCGCTCCGGCGTCGGCAGCACGAAGGCGTTGAGGGCCGCGTTCGCCGCCTCAATCGCGTCGAGATGCGCTTGCGCGAGTTCGCTGGCCGAGAACGTCTTCTGCCGCAGACCGTCGCGCGCGTCCGCAATGGTCATATCTGTGAGTTTGCTCACCGAGCCTACTCGACGATCTTCGGGACGACGAAATAATGATCGTCGACCTTGGGCGCATTCTTGAGAATGTCGTCCGCGCAATAACCGTCGGTGACCTCGTCCTTGCGCTTCTTCATGGTCATTGGAATGACCCGCGTCATCGGCGCCACGTTGCTCGTGTCGATCTCATCGAGCTGGGCCACCCAGTCGAGAATGCCGGAGAGCTCCTTCTCCAGGCGCTCCGCCTCTTCCTCGGTGATGGCCAGCCGGGCAAGGCGGGCGATGCGGTGAACGGTGGCGCGATCGACGGACATGGGGTTCTTGGTCTGCGAATGGGATCGGCGGAGGAGTAGCACCGGCCTGCGCGGGCGGCAATGTGATGCCGACCCTGGGTGCTGGCAGAGGGCAAGCTCAGGCCTCGAAGGCGACACCGACCTTCGGCACGACCACCTTGCGTCCCTTCATTTCGGCCACGAATTTGTCCGCCGTCTGATCGAGCTGAGGGAAGGTACCGTAATGGCAGGGCATCACGGCCTCGAATTGGAAATAGCGCTTGCAGGCAAGCGCCGCGGTCCTGGCCCCCATGGTGAAACGGTCGCCGATGGGCACGAACCCGATCTGGGGCTGATAGAGTTCATGGATGAGCGCCATGTCGGAGAAGATCGCCGTATCGCCCATATGGTAGACGGTCTTGCCGTCCTTCGGCTGAACCACGACCCCGCAGGCGGCGCCGAGATAGATTGGATTGCCGTCCACCAAAACGCTGGAGGAATGCCACGCCGGCACGAAGCTGATGTCGAAATCCTCATGATGCAGTGTGCCGCCGGTATTGCCGGGGTCCACCTTCTCAAGCCCCTGCGCTCCGAAATGCATCGCAAGCTCGAAGACCGCGATCAGCGGAGCATCGGTCTCCTTGCAGACCGCGACCGCGTCGCCAGAATGGTCAAAGTGCCCGTGGGTGAGCGCGACGTGGGTCACGCCCTTAGTGGCTTGGCGCACGGTGACCCCGGAGTCCTCGAAGGTCGAATTGCCGTTGAAGAACGGATCGATCAGGAGGCTGCTCTTGAAGGTGTCGAGGCGAAAGCAGGAATGGCCAAACCAGGTGATCTGCATGATAGAGACGCTCCATTGAAGCCTTGAGGCGGACTATAGGAAGGGAGCGCCAGTTGACAACCGCCCGTCGGCAAGCGCCCTTGATGCCGTGAGCAAGACTTCTCCGGAAATCACCATCGAGCGCCTCCCGGCCCTCCTCGCCCGCGAGTCGCGGCTGCTCGGGCTCGATGTCGGCACCAAGACCGTGGGGCTCGCTTTGTCGGATGTGAGCCGCAGCATCGCCACGCCCTACGACACCATCAGGCGGACGAAATTCACCGAAGACGCCAAGACCATCGCCGCTATCGTCGAGCAGCAGGGCGTTGGCGCTCTCGTCATTGGATTACCCATTAATCTCGATGGTTCCGGAGGCCCGCGGACGCAGTCGACCCGAGCCTTCGCGCGCAACCTTGCAGTTCATGTGTCGGTGCCGATGATCTTTTGGGACGAGCGGCTCTCGACCGCCGCGGTGGAGCGTCACCTCATTGAAGCGGACGTTTCTCGCAAGCGGCGCGCCGAACTCGTCGACCGCATGGCGGCCGCCTACATCCTGCAAGGCGCGCTCGACCGCTTAAGACGCCTAGCCTAACGTCACCCGCAAATTGTCATTGAAGATCAGATAGCCCCCCGGATTCTCGGGGCAGAGTCCCACGCCGCAGAGGAGCAGTGTGGAGACGATATTTGCAATGATGATGGTCCCGAAGACGACGAGCGCCATCAACGACAGAATATCCATTCGCGGCGGCGCCGCCGGCGCGAACTGCCGATCGAACAGGAGCATGAAGCTTGCGCCGACGACCATGAGCACGAAGGCGATTAGCGCCCAGGTATAGAGGTGAATGCCGAAAATGGGATTGCCGTACGATCCAGTGCCGGGAACGATGTGAATGAGAACCTGGCGCCCGGCAATGATCGCGCCTACGACGGCTCCTAAAATCACCACGCCATAATGGCTTGCGCGGGCGCCGAAGATGAGATTTAGAGCGAGACCGAAGCCAGCGGCGATGAAGCCGACCCGTTGCAGGATGCACAGCGGACAAGGCAGATCGCGGAACCAGACCTGGTCCACGAAAGCGAGAATAAGCACGGTGCTGACGGCGATCAAGCCGAGCGCGTTGAGTACCCGGGACTGGTCGGCGGTCACACCGCTCTCCTCAAAACTAAAGCGCGATGTTGAGCACGTCGGCCACATGCATGCGGAATAGAACGAGGAGCATTAGCACGCCGGCGACCCAGAAGCCCATCGCCGTCTCGCGTCGCCGTGTCCAAGCCGCGGCGAGCCCGCAGGCAAACAGAAGAAAAGGTAACGTCATCATGGCACGCAGCCTCCGCCTTGACCGGGCTACTGCCTGGCATCAATTCGCCCAAGTTCACGGAGTCTCGGTGATTCGCGCCGGGGCGTAAACCGCTAACTTGTTGAATCGGAGCCTCAATAGGGGCGCCAAACGCGGAAGAGGCCGCCTACCGGCGGCCTCAAATACGTCTACCCGATCAGCAGGGGCGACACCAGCAGCGCCACCGGTTGCAACGCCAGCGGAAACCGGGCGGACAATACCGGCCCCATCCGTTGCACGCCGTTTCCTGAACCAAAGGCGAAAAATTTTTCGTCACACCGAGACCCCCGAGCGTGCTCTTCCAGGTCGTGGCCTCCGCCGTCCCGGTCAGGCCGCCCGCAAGCAGCATCGCAGCAGTCACGCTCAAGGCATTGACAGCTTACGCATCCTCGTCTCCTCACATCAGGTTGAACGCCGGACCGCCGAAGCGGCACGACTCAGAAGATTATCGCAAAACTGGCGCGCGCAACACTTGGGCGCATCCGAGGCTTAAGCCGCCCTCAATCAAGAACCGGCGCCGCGCGCCGAACGATGGATGCCGTGTCCGCGGGCGCGGCTCCATTGGTATGCCTCCACGTGCCGCGGAGTCTTGTTGCGAAAAAGGCGTCCGTCACCGCAGGCGGCGCGTGGGCGTTGAGTAATGCGCCGGCATGCGTGAGGGCCAAGAGCTCCACGAGCGCCCGGGCGCCGGAGGGATCGCGCTTGGTCTCTCCCGCCAAACCTTTAAGCCGCTCGAGCGCGGCTTTTAGCCGACGTTCGCCCGGAGCAAGCTCGGCGAGCTCCGCGAGGACGCGGTCCAGGACCTCCGGCGAGCGCTCCAGGACACGCAACACGTCGAGAGCCATGATATTGCCGGCGCCCTCCCAGATGGCGTTCACCGGCGCCTCGCGATAGAGCCTAGGAAAACCTCCCTCCTCGACATAGCCATTTCCGCCCATGCACTCCATGGCTTCGGTGATGAGCGGAGGCGCGATCTTGCAGATCCAGTATTTGGTCACCGGAGTCATGAGCCGGCGATAGGCAGTGTCGGCGTCGCTCGCGCCGTCGAAGGCATGGGCAAGCCTGAACACCAAAGCGGTCGCGGCCTCCGCATCGAGCGCCATATCCGCGAGGACGCGCCCCATCAGCGGCTGGTCTACGAGGCCGCGCTGAAAGGCGGTGCGGTGCTGAGCGTGATGAATCGCGCACGCGAGCGCCTGTCGCATGAGCCCCGCACAGGACACACCGAAGTCGAGCCGGGTGAAGGTCACCATGTCGATGATGGTGGCGATGCCCCGCCCTTCCTCGCCGACGAGGAAGCCGAGCGCGCGATCGAATTCGACCTCCGCCGACGCATTGAAGCAATTGCCGAGCTTGTCCTTCAGCCGTACGAGCGTGAGGCCGTTCAGCGCTCCGTTGGGCAAAACCCGCGGCAGGAGAAAGCAGGATAGTCCACCCTTGGCTTGAGCCAGGATCAGAAAGGCGTCCGACATGGGCGCGGACAGAAACCATTTATGTCCGCTGATGACATAGGCCACACCCGATCCGGACCCGTCGGCCGGGCCGGCTTCGGTCATGTTGGCGCGGACGTCGCTGCCACCCTGCCGCTCGGTCATGCCCATGCCCACCGTGACTG
>NZ_JBPCOU010000077.1:0-48840 GCF_050999895.1 Methyloceanibacter sp.
GGTGGCGCTCGCCTTCTGCATCGCCGTCGGCGTGGGCCTCGCAGTGCTGTTTGCCCTTGGCGCCTATTGGGTCGGCGATGAGCTCCGTGCGGCAGCGCCTAACGACCCGTTGCTGGAGCAAGGCGCGCCAGTTTTCGGCGTGATCCTCTTCACCACCGTCGCGCCCGCCCTCACGCTCTTGCCGGCTCTCCTCGCCGTGATCGTCGGCGAGGTGCTGCGGCTTCGCTCCTGGATTTATTATGTTGTGGCGGGCGGCGCGGCGGGCACCGCCATTCCGTTGCTTGCGATGCCGACAGGAGAGATTGCCTCGCTCCCGCAGGGGCAATGGCTTGGCATCTTCGCCGTTGCCGGTTTTGCCGGCGGTTTAATGTATTGGCTGCTTGCAGGCGCGCGGGCGTAACCCGCCATCACGATACGATGGGTTCTGAAAAGTCTTACGCGCCCGTGCGGGACAGCATGCGGCTCCCGGCCGGCATGCCGTAGCGATGCAGCGCCATTGACTGGCGCGCCGTTGGCCAGGGCTCGGGCCGGTAATGCGTCACTGTCTTCCACCAAGCGACATCGGACCGACCGTGCTGCCGCTTCGCAAAACCCCGGCTCAGCAACCCCGCGAGCCGCTGTTTCGCGCTACGCTCTGTTCCTTGGACTGCCATTCCTCGCCACCCTTATTGTATGTCTTGACCGACCTGAGCATTGAAACGTTGCAGCCGCATGTCGGTTCCGCGTCGGAGCCATGATCTCAAAGTCTATCGGTCGGCCTCTCTGCCTTGATCGGCATCAATGGAACGGACTGATAGCCAGGCAAGCGCCCGCCGGAAGCGCCGCGTCCGGCACTTGCACAAGCCCATCGCCTGCCTATAGTCGCGCCGATCTCATTCCCCACGGCCGGCAAGGCGCTTCCCATGGCAAAAGACGTGAAGAAGGTGGTGCTCGCTTATTCCGGCGGGCTCGACACCTCCATCATCCTGAAATGGCTTCAGGAGACCTACGACTGCGAGGTCGTGACCTTCACCGCCGATCTCGGCCAGGGCGAGGAGCTCGCGCCTGCTCGGCAGAAGGCGGAGCAGCTCGGCATCAAGGAGATCTTCGTCGAGGGTCTGCGCGAGGAGTTCGTGCGCGATTTCGTGTTCCCGATGTTCCGCGCCAACGCCCTTTATGAAGGCGTCTATCTCCTCGGCACCTCCATCGCCCGCCCCCTGATCGCCAAGCGCCAGATCGAGATCGCGCGCGAAACGGGCGCCGACGCCGTCTGTCATGGCGCGACCGGCAAGGGCAACGACCAGGTGCGCTTCGAGCTCACGTATTATGCGCTCAATCCCGACATCAAGGTGATCGCGCCTTGGCGCGAATGGGACTTCACCTCGCGTAGCGATCTCATCGCGTTCGCCGAGCAGCATCAGATCCCCGTCGCCAAGGACAAGCGCGGCGAGGCGCCGTTCTCCGTGGATGCGAACCTCCTGCACTCTTCGTCCGAAGGAAAGGTGCTGGAGGACCCTGCCGTCGAGCCGCCGCCTTACGTCTATCAGCGCACCGTGTCGCCGGAAGACGCGCCCGACAAAGCAACCATCGTCACCATCGGTTTTGAGAAAGGCGATCCGGTCTCCATCGACGGCAAGAAGCTCACGCCGGCAGCCCTTCTGACGCGGCTCAACGAGCTTGGCGGTGCGAACGGCATCGGCCGCGTCGATCTCGTCGAGAACCGCTATGTCGGCATGAAGTCGCGCGGCATCTACGAGACGCCGGGCGGGACGATCCTCCATGTCGCGCATCGCGCGATGGAGTCGCTCACGCTCGACCGCGAGGCGATGCATCTGAAGGACCAGCTGATGCCGCGCTACGCGGAGCTCGTCTATTACGGCTTCTGGTTCGCGCCGGAGCGCGAGATGCTGCAAGCTTTGATCGACAAGAGCCAGGAGCATGTCGAGGGTGAAGTCACGCTCAAGCTATACAAGGGCAACGTGATCGTCACCGGCCGTTCGAGCCCGAAATCGCTTTACTCCGACACGATCGTCACCTTCGAGGATGACGCCGGCGCCTACGACCAAAAGGACGCGGAAGGCTTCATTAAGCTCAATGCGCTCCGCCTGCGTCTCCTCGGCAGACGCCGCGACGATAACTAAGGCCATGCCCTGGCCTGACACACGGCTCCTCGACCTGTTCGGCATCGAGCTTCCCATCGTGCAGGCGCCGATGGCGAACTTCGCCGGCGTCGAGATGGGAATTGCCGTTGCGGAAGCGGGCGGGCTCGGCGCGCTGCCCTGTGCGGCGCTCGACCCGGATCACATCCGGAGCGGTGTCGCGGCGTTCAGGGCGCACACGCAGAAGCCCATCAACTGCAACTTCTTCTGCCACATTGAGACGCCGCCCGATCTCTCAAAGGACCGGGCGTGGCTTGAGCGCATCGCGCCTTATTTTGCCGAGCTTGGCGTCGAGGCCCCGCCCCTTCCGCTGCCCCAAGGCAACCCGCCCTTCGGCGAACGGGACTGCGCCGCCGTAGAGGCGCTTCGCCCTGAGATCGTGAGCTTTCATTTCGGCCTGCCGCCGGCACCGCTCCGTGCGCGGGTAAAAGCGACGGGGTGTAAAATCCTTAGCACGGCAACGTCTGTCCGGGAGGCGCGCGATCTCGCCGCGCGCGGAGTCGATGCTGTCATTGCTCAGGGCGCGGAAGCCGGCGGCCATCGCGGCATGTTTCTCGAAACGGATGTCGCCACGCAGACCGGCACCGTCGCGCTTGTGCGCGGTATTTGCGCGGCGGTGCGGATCCCTGTGATCGCCGCGGGCGGCATCGGGGACGGGCGCGCCATCGCCGCCGCGTTCGCGCTTGGGGCATCTGCGGTGCAGATCGGCACGGCCTATCTGCTCTGCCCCGAGGCCAAGGCTTCCGCCTTGCACAAGGAGGCTCTCGCCGCCCCGGGCCGCGAGACCGCCATCACCAATGTGCTGACCGGCCGCCCTGCGCGCGGGATCGTCAACCGTTTTATGCGCGAGCAAGGGCCCATCGATGCGGCAGCACCTGCCTTCCCGCTCGCAAGACCCGCGATTGCCCCATTGCGGACCAAGGCCGAGGCAGCAGGTTCGACGGATTTCTCGCCGCTCTGGTCCGGCCAGGGCCCCGCGCCGAGCGCGCGCGTAAGCGCCGGAGATCTCACGCACCGCCTCGCCGGAGACGCGCTGGCCCTGCTCGGCTGACCTCCGCCTTACGTCACAGCCGCTTACGCGACGGCCGGAACGGCCTGCGGCGCATGAGCGAGCTAGGGCAGTTCGCACAGGCCGCCGCCGAGATAAAGGTGATGCCAGAGCTGGGTGGCGACCACGCCGCCAAGCCCCAGATTGCCGAACGTACCGAGACTGTCGCCTTCACCGCGCGCCACCGCCGCGCAGTCCTGCTCGACGGCGGCGGCATCGAAATAGCCGGTCCGCGCCAAGCTCTCCTTGCTTATCAAATCGCGCACGAAGGCAGGCGGGTTGACTAGGAAGGTCTCGGCCGTCGGCGCCCGGAACATGGCCTTGGGCCGCCAAGCCACGTCGTGCGGCAGGCGGCGTTCCGCCGCGCGTCTCAGCAAATATTTGTCCTTGAGGAGGCGGCGCAGCTTCCAGCGCGGATGCAGGCGGGCGGCGAGCGCGATCACATTCTCGTCGAGAAAGGGGTAGCGCGTCTCCACGCTGTTGGCCATGGCGACGCGATCGCCTTTCTGGCTCAGCAGCAGAACCGGGAGATGCACCTTGTAGCCGAGATAGAGCGACCGGTTCAGAGGATGCCACCGCGCCATGCGCTCGGTGTCGAGGTCGAGGTCTTCATAGGCCACATGCGTCCCGAGCTCTTCCTTCAGTCCGGCGCTGTAATAGCGGCCGCGCGAGCGCGCCACGAGATTGTAAATCACGGACTGCGCGTGCGGCCCGCCGATCATGGTGTCGATCCGCGAGAACTCGGCGAAGGTCAGATCGCGCGCAGCCCATTTGCGCGCGGCACGGCTGATCGCCGTGCTGGGCCGGAAGACCTCGCCGATGTCGAGACCGCGCGCGATTTCCCGGATCTTGAACCACACATAGCCGGCGAAGCCCTCGTCGGCGCCCTCGCCGGTGAGCACCACCTTGAAGCCTTGTGCGTGGACCTCGCGAGATAGCGCCAACAGCGCCGCGCACGATGTGTCGAGCACCGGACATTCCGTTGCCGTGGTGAGCGTCGCATAGCGGTCGGTGATGATGTCCGCACCGGCATCGACCACGGTCGGATACGAGCCGATGGCGCGCGCGGCTTGCAGCGCGTTGTTGGTCTCGTCGAGGCGGGGATCCGGCACGCGCAAGGTGAAGCTCGGCAGCGCCTGTCCTGCCACGCGCGCGGCGGTCGCCATGACATAGGCCGAGTCCACCCCGCCGCTGAGATAGCCCACGACCGGCACGTCGGCGCGAAGTCTCACTTCGACGGCCCGGTCGAACGCCTCTTCGAACGCATCGAGCGCCGCCGCTTCGCTCGCCGGGTTCTCTTCGTCCCCCCAATCGGGAAAATCGAAGTCCCAGTATTTGCATTCGACCGGGCGACCACTCCGTCGTCGCCGCGCCACGCGACCTTCAAATAGTGTCCCGGCGCGACCGCTTGCACGCCTTGAAACATCGTGCGGCGCGACCCCAACGCGAAGAAGGTGAAGAGATGATCGAGCCCCCGCACATCTGCTTTCGGCGTTACCGAGCCCGAGGCGATCAGCGCCTTGATCTCGGAGCCGAAATACAGGAAATCGCCCTGCCGCGACCACAAAAGGGGGCAGATGCCGACGCGATCGCGCGCCAGCAGCACCATCCGCCGCTTGAAGTCGACCAGCACGAAGGCGAACTGACCGTTCAGATGCTGAAAGAGCTCCTCGAGGTGCTCCTCGTAGAGATGGACGATGATCTCGCTGTCGGTGTGGGTCCGGAACACATGACCCTTTGCCTCCAGCTCTTGCCGCCGCTCGGGGAAATCGAACAGTTCGCCGTTGCAGACCACGGCCACGCTTTCGTCCTCGTTGAAGATGGGCTGCCGCCCGTCGCTCAGACCGACAATGCTGAGCCGCCGGTTGGCAAGGCCTATGCCGGGCGCAACGAGAAATCCGTCATCGTCTGGCCCCCGATGCAGCAGCGCGTCCGCCATGCGTTGCAGCATGGCCGGATCGGGTCGTCGCCGTCCTTCGAGGTCGATTACACCCGCGATGCCGCACATGAGCCCTCCTTCGCGATAAATGCCAGTTTCGAGCTAGCAGTGGACGCCGCTTTTTGTGGCGACGGAATGATGGGCGCTTTGGGGGCAACCTGGGGAAAGCGCGAAACGCGGAAATCACGCTGGATCTGGCCGAGCACATGCCCGGATTGCGTTGAGCTTTATCAAGTCAACGCGTCAGGGTCAAAACGGCCCTATTTGGGGATTACCACAGCGTCTTTCGGGAATTTGGCGAACACGCTTTCCGGCACCTTGAAATTCGTGCCGAGCAGAAGGTCGGGATTGGCGGCAATCCAGGCGGTAATCGACACGGACTCGTAGGTGCCGTTGTTGAGCACGAGCACGACCTCCATGTCGTCGTCGCCGGTGTTCTCGATGTAATGCCCGTAGCCTGCGGCACGTAGCCGACATCGTGCGCGGCAAACTCGTCGGTGCGTGCGCGGCTGTGACTGCCGAACACCGTCATGCGCGCGCTGCCCTTCAGATAGAACTGCCACTCGGCGGCATGCGGATGCCAATGCAGCTCGCGCAAGGCCCCGGGCTTGATGGTGAGGAGCGCACCGCTCATCGTTGCCGAGATGGGAAACTCGCGCTCGGACACGGTACACATCGTGCCGCCTGCGAACGGGTCGGGCTTGTACGCGAGCAGCTGGTAACGATGGTTGAGCGGCGGCGCGTCGAGCGAGCCTTGCGCAGGGTCCGCCGGCAGCGGCGGAGGCACCGGCCCGATGGCGATATAGACTTCCTTCTTTGGAAAATCGGCGAAGGTGGATTCAGTCAGGCCAAATTCTTGGCGAGCATGTCCGGCGGCGTGTGGCCGAGCCAGTCGCTGATCGAGAAGGTGCCGAACTCCGAGAAATAGCCGTTGTCGAACACGAGCACGAAGGTGCAAGTGCCGGGCCCGATGCCCTGAATCGAATGGTCATGCCCGCGCGGGAAGTACCAGACATCGCCCGGACCGAAATCGACGATCTCGCACTGGTTGTTCGGGTCGATCGTGGTGACGCGGCAGCGTCCGGCGATGACATAGGCCCATTCCGCCGCATTGGCGTGCCAGTGCAACTCACGCAGAGCACCGGGTTCGAGGGTCATGTAGACGCCGGCGAGTTTTTCCGAGACCGGAAGAACTGCACGACGGTCCGCCTCTTTGGCGGTGCCGCCGTCGAACTGATACGTCGGCTGCGCGCCTAGCGGAAAACGGAAGGACGGCAGCTCCGGCCCGTCGAGCTTGGGGAGGCGCAGGGCCGAAAGGCGGCTGCATGGTCTCGGCCGCTCCGGCGGCATTCACGACAAGTCCGCTCATCGCCACCCCTCCGATCAGCTCACGGCGCGATAGTCCCGTCATCTCTTGGCCCTCCGTTTATCCGGAGAGGTTTCCGGATTCTTAGGGACGCGGCAACGATTACCTGGGCGCAGCACACACATCATTATCGTCCGCGCGAGCCCCGTCCACCACCGCTCATGGGCAGCCAGCGGGGAGGGGTGACGGAATCGTCCGGTCTAGCCAGGGCTCGAGAGGAAAGAACTGAGACAAGCGCACCTAGCCGAGGTGGACGGTGACTTTCCGCTTCTCGCCGAGATTGGGCTTCTTGCCCGTGACACGCGCCTTGGCGAATTCGAAGGCGGCGACGGCCGAACTCGCCGGGCCGTCCCACATCTCGGCGCGATGCGGCTCGACGCGCACCACCCGCACATTGGGGTCCTCGGGCCCTCCCGGCCACCAGGCCTGCTGGTGTTCGTTCCAGAGTTCGCGCGCCTTCTCGGTGTCGGTGGTGATGACCGCTTCGCCGCTGACGGAGAGATACACCTTCTCCTTTGCATAGGTGAAGGCGAGGCACACATCCGTGTCGGACTCGATCTCGTCGTCCTTGAGACCGCGTATGTCGGTGAGGAAGAAGATCGCGCCCCCGTCGTTATCGGGTCGCGCCTCCATCGGCCGCGCGCGCAAGCCGTCGGAGAAATGCGTGGTCATCATGCAGATGCCTGCTTTTGCGATGATCTCCCACACGCGCTCTTCGTGATTGTCCTGTTTCATACGCCTTCAACGTCCGAAGCGCTACGTGCGTTGCATTCGCCGACCCTTTTCGAGCCTTGGTTGGCGCCGCAGCTACCCATTGTGATCGCAAGATAAATCGCTATATTGCGCCGCACCATCACAAGCCGCCCCCCAGGGCGTCCAACAGAACCTTTCCCTCATGAAGCTTCGCAATATCGCAATCATTGCCCATGTCGATCATGGCAAGACGACCCTGGTCGATCGGCTGCTCCAGCAATCCGGCTCTTTCCGCGAGAATCAGCGGGTCGCCGAGCGCGCCATGGATTCCAACGATCTGGAGCGCGAGCGGGGCATTACGATCCTCGCCAAGGTGACGTCGATCACCTGGAACGACATCCGCATCAATATCGTCGACACGCCGGGCCATGCCGATTTCGGCGGTGAGGTCGAGCGCATCCTGCACATGGTGGATGGCGCCTTGGTGTTGGTCGATGCCGCCGAGGGCCCGCTGCCCCAGACCAAATTCGTCGTCTCCAAGGCCTTGAAGATGGGTCTCAAGCCCATCGTCGTCATCAACAAGGTCGACCGTCCCGATGCGCGGCCCACCGAGGTGGTCAACGAGGTGTTCGACCTTTTCGCCGCACTGGACGCGAACGACGCGCAGCTCGACTTCCCGATCCTCTATGGCTCCGCCAAGGAAGGCTGGATGGCGGCAAGCCCCGACGGCCCCAAGGACGCGGGCATGCAGCCTTTGTTCGACCTCGTCCTCAACCATGTGCCGGCGCCGACCATCGAGGAAGGTCCGTTCCGCCTGCTCGGCACGATCCTCGAAGCCAATGCCTATCTCGGCCGCATCGTCACCGGCCGCATCACCTCGGGCTCCGTCACGCCCAATCAGGGGGTGAAGGTGCTCGACCATGACGGCAAGCTCGTCGAGCAGGGCCGCGTCTCCAAGGTGCTCGCCTTCCGTGGCCTTGAGCGTGTCGCTCTCGACGAAGCAAGCGACGGCGACATCGTTTCGCTCGCCGGGCTCCCCAATGCCACGGTTGCGCAGACCATCTGCGCGCCGGAAGTGATGGTGCCGCTGCCCGCGCAGCCGATCGACCCGCCCACACTGTCGATGACCTTCCGCGTCAACGACTCGCCGCTTGCCGGCACCGAGGGCGACAAGGTCACGAGCCGCATGATCCGCGACCGCCTCTTGCGCGAGGGTGAAGGCAACGTGGCGTTGCGCGTCACCGAGTCGGAAGAAAAAGATTCCATGGAGGTTGCCGGGCGCGGCGAGTTGCAGCTCGGCATTCTTATCGAGACCATGCGCCGCGAAGGATTCGAGCTTAGCGTGTCGCGGCCCCGCGTCCTCTTGAAGCGCGAGCCGAACGGCGTCCTGCTGGAGCCGATCGAAGAGGTCGTCATCGATCTTGACGAGGAGCATTCCGGAGTCGTGGTGCAGAAGCTGTCGGAGCGCAAGGCGGAGCTCGTCGAGATGCGCCCCTCCGGCGGCGGCCGCCAGCGCCTCGTCTTCTACGCGCCGACGCGAGGGCTGATCGGCTATCAGGGGGAGCTTCTCACCGATACGCGCGGCACCGGCATCATGAACCGGCTCTTCCACGGCTACGCGCCGCATAAGGGCACGATTCAAGGCCGCCGCAACGGCGTCCTCATCTCGACCGATGCGGGCGAGGCGGTGGCCTATGCGCTTTGGAATCTGGAAGATCGCGGGCCGATGATGATCGACCCCGGCACCCGCGTCTATCGCGGCATGATCGTAGGCGAGCACACCCGCGACAACGATCTTGAGGTCAACGTGCTCAAGGGCAAGAAGCTGACCAATATCCGCACCACCTCGAAGGACGAGGCCGTGCGCCTCACCCCGCCGCTGCGCATGGTGCTGGAGCGCGCGCTCGCCTACATCCAAGATGACGAGCTCGTGGAGATCACGCCGAAATCGATCCGCCTGCGCAAGCGCCATCTCGATCCCAACGAGCGCAAGCGGGCCGATCGCCAGCGCGTCGAGGCGGAAGTCGCCTAGACCACGCCGGCAAACCCGCAACGACCGCTGAATAAAACCGAGACCCCTCTGGCCCTTCGCATTACCTCTGCGCTAGGCTGGTCTCATGACCGTCGACGTCGTTCAGATCAGACCGCCGCGGACGAAGGATGCGGAAGCTCTCGCCGCCGTCTACGAGGAGGCCTGGCAGGGCGTCTATCAGGGCATCATCCCGCATCTGTCATTGCAGCGTATGCTTGCCCGCCGCGGTCTCCGCTGGTGGGATGCGACCTTACGCAAACGCGGACCGCTGCTGGTGCTCGATTTCGACGGACAGGTCGCGGGCTACGTCACCTATGGCCGCAGCCGCTTCGGCCGTTCGCCGTTCCAGGGTGAAATTTTCGAGCTCTATCTGCACCCGATATACCAAGGCTTGGGGCTGGGCGAGATCCTGTTCAAGGCCGCACGCGGCCGCCTCGCAGATCTTAGGCTGAAAGGCCTGCTGGTCTGGGCTCTCATCGACAACGAAGCGGCCTGCAACTTCTATGCACGGCTCGGCGGCAAGCCCGTCGCGGAGGGCGCGGAGGCGTTCGGCGAGGTCACCTTGCGCAAGGTTGCCTTCGCTTGGTCCTAGCAGCTTAACAGGCTGTTTACCGCTTACGTTGGCGCTGCCTTAACGTCGCTTCCCTATAAAAAGCTCCCTCGATCTTCGGGCTACTGGAGCCATGCATGAGTGAAATCGGCGCGCGCGACCGGCTGGTGATGGCCGGTCTAATGGTCCTTGGGCTGCTCACCGTCGTTGCGGGTGTCGTCTCGGGCCGGTCGGCACGCCTCAAGGAGGAATGTCCGCGAAGCCGACGTGGTCGGCCGTCTCGGCGGTGACGAGTTCGCCGTCGTTGCCGAGGAACTCGATTCGCCTGAGGCCGCCATGCGCTTGGCGCGCCGACTCTGACCGCGCTCGCCGGCGGTTACCAGGTCAACGGCCACGAGGTGATTACGTCGGCGAGCATCGGCATCGCGCTCGGCCCCATCGACGGCGCGCCCGTCGAGACCTTGATGAAGAATGCCGATCTCGCGCTCTATCGGGCCAAGGAAGACGGCCGTAATACGTTCCGCTTCTTCGAACCCGCCATGGACGCCGCGTTGCAGAAGCGCCGCCGTCTGGAGGCGGATCTGCGCATCGACCAGCCTCAGTTCGGTCTCGAATCCGGCAAGCTCAGCGGCTACGAGGCGCTGGTGCGCTGGTGGCACCCGACCGAGGGCGAGATTCCGCCAACGACCTTTATCCCGATCGCCGAGGAGACCGGCCTCATCGCCGCGCTGGGGGAGTGGATCCTGCGCACCGCCTGCGCCTATGCCACCACGTGGCCGGAGGACACCTCGCTTGCGGTCAATCTCTCGCCGGCCCAGTTCAAGACGCAGGACGTCGTGGCGCTGGTGCGCAAGGTCCTGAACGAGACAGGCCTCGATGCAAGGCGGCTCGAGCTCGAACTCACCGAAGGCGTCCTCCTCCAGAACACCGACGCCGTCGTCGAGACCCTGACGCGGCTCGATCAGATGGGCGTCTCCATCGTCATGGACGATTTTGGCACCGGCTATTCGAGCTTGAGCTATCTCACCCGCTTCCCGGTCCGGAAGATCAAGATCGACCGCTCCTTCATCGATACGCTCGGAACGAGCCCGCAGACCAGCGGCATCGTCTCCAGCATTGTCGGCCTCGGCCAGTCCCTGAACGTGACCATCACCGCCGAGGGCGTGGAAACCGAAGGCCAGGCCGCCATGCTCAAAAAATGGGGATGCGACCAGGTCCAGGGCTTCTATTTCGGCAAGCCCTCGACGGAAATATCCGAGGACGAGGCGCGCAAGGCCATCGAGCGCCCGCTCGTGGCCTAGCCCTAAACCTGTCGCCGTTGACGCCGCGGCCCTTGTGACCGCGTCGGCCCCGTCTTAGAAGGGTCAGCTTGATCGTCGCGGATTTCAATCCGCCTGGATCGCATCGTGTCGTGGTTGCCAAGATGAGTGACATGAAGATCGCCGTGCTCGGTGCCGGAGGCCGCATGGGCCAGACCCTGACGCGCGTGCTCGCCGAGACTGAAGGCTGCAGCATCGCCGGCGCCCTCGAGGTCAAAGGCTCGCCGAGCGTCGGGCGCGATATCGGCGAGGCTGCGGGTTTCGCGCCGGTCGGCATAGCCATCACCGACGATCCCCTGCCGCTCTTCGCAGCGGTTGATGCCGTGCTCGATTTCACCACGCCGCAAGCGACGGTCGGCTACGCGGCTCTCTCGGCCCAGGCGCGCATCGTGCATATTATCGGCACGACGGGCTTTGCCGGCGACGATCTTGCCAAGATTGAGGCGGCCGCCCGGCATGCGACTATCGTCAAGGCTGGCAATATGAGTCTCGGCGTCAATTTGCTGGCGGCGCTCACCGCGCGCGTCGCCTCGATCCTCGGCTCCGAATTCGATATCGAGATTTTGGAGCTGCACCATCGTCACAAGCGCGATGCGCCGTCAGGCACGGCCCTCATGCTCGGCGAGGCGGCAGCCTCGGGCCGCGAGATCAATCTCAAGGAGCGCGGCGTTCACGTGCGTGACGGCGAGACCGGCCCACGGCGCGAAGGCGATATCGGCTTTGCCGCCTTGCGCGGCGGCGATGTCGTGGGCGAGCACCGCGTCATCTTCGCCGGCCCCGGCGAGCGCCTCGAGCTTGGCCACATCGCGACCGATCGCGGCATTTTCGCCCGGGGCGCCGTGGCCGCCGCTCTGTGGGCGCGCGGCCGCCAGCCGGGACTTTATTCCATGGCCGATGTGCTTGGATTTTGATAGGCTTGAATTCCTAGTGCAAAGCGCCCTTAGCCATATTTGCTCCACGCTTCAGGGGCTAAGCGCCGCCCTTGCCAGATCAGAGGACCTTGCGAAAAACCCCGGAAAATCGCTATTACGTAAACTAAACATCACTCTCATGCGTTATTCGTATCTCAGGTGGCCGGCTCCGCACCTGAAACCTGTCCCAACGCAATGACGCAACGCCCCGAGCGACGGCCGCAGTCCCATGAATAATGTTCTCGTTCTCGTGCGCCACGGCGAAAGCGAGTGGAACCGCCTCAACCGCTTCACCGGCTGGGAGGACGTCAATCTGAGCGAAGAGGGCATGGCCGAGGCGCATCGTGCCGGCGAGCGTCTTGCCGCCGAAGGGCGCACCTTCGACATCGCCTTCACGAGCAATCTGAAGCGCGCCCACAACACGCTCGACATCATTCTCGGCGAGCTCAATCAGCAAAATCTCAAAACGGTCAAGGACGCCGCGCTGAACGAGCGCGACTACGGCGATCTCGTCGGCATCAGCAAGGACGATGCGCGTAAGCGCTGGGGCGCGCACCAGGTCCATCTCTGGCAGCGCTCCTACGACATCGCGCCGCCGGGCGGCGAAAGCCTGAAGGACACCGCCTCCCGGGTGCTCCCTTGTTTCGAAAAATGCATCGCTCCGGAGCTTCGCGCGGCCAAGAACGTCATCGTCGTTGCCCACGGCAACTCGCTGCGCGCCCTCATCATGCAGCTTGATCGCCTCAGCCCCGAGGATGTGATCAATCTGGAGCTCGCCACCGGCGCGCCTCAGATCTACCGGCTAAACACCGATGGCAGCGTGGCGGAGAAACGCGACCTCGCCGCCTGAGTGCCATCCACTCCTATCCGCTGACGCGCAAATCCGGTTTTCTCAACGAGAACGGGCATGGATGATGATGAGCGCTGAAATGATTACGCAAATCACAGACCGTCGCGAGATTTGCCCGTTCAGCTTCAAGACAATATTGAATTAGGGGGTTTCTTCCCAGCCGCTCGCGTTCTATAGGGGCGGTCGCTTTCGCGTCTCTCAGCGCACGGCAACGACAAAAAAAGAGGCCCCGGGGGACCTGATCTGCGCGTGAGTGGCTACCCGATTGATGTCGATGACCATGTGCCCCGTCGCCTCGCTAACTTCGTGCGGTGGCTCTTTGCGAACTTGTGTTTCTGGGTCGGGCTCGGGTTCCGTGGTTTGTCAGCGCCGCCGTTGCTCTCATCGCCGTGCATCTGTGGCGCTTTCTTCCCAATATCCAGGCCGTCACGATGCTCGCCGCGCTGGTGGCGGCTTTCCTTCTCCTCAGGCTAAACCCGGCGCCAAGTACGGCTCGCATCGATCGCCGCCTCGGCGATCTGTCCTATGCCCTCTATCTCAACCAATATGCCGTTTTGGTGGTATTCTCTTCCCTGTCGATGGCCACAGGGGCGCCCGTGTTCGTGGCCTTGATCGTGCGCGGCCTCGCGGTGTCGCTTGCGATGGACGTTCTTATCGAGGCGCCGCTCGGGCAGATCCGCTCGAGGATCAGACTGGCGGCCCAGAGCCGGTAGGCGCCGCGACGGCAGAGCGCCAGTTTCGAAGGCCGGCATCTTGGGCACGACAATCCCTGATCTGCCGGTCGATCGCCGGCAGTCGCCGGTCAAGCCGGCAATGCAAGCAAAGGGTTGTTTTTCGGAGCGGCTCAAGCCGCGCTGGGGCTTCTTGCCTCCGACAGCGCCGCCTCCAGCGCCTGCGCAAATTCCTCACGCTCGCCGTCGGTGAGGAAACTTCCGAACACCAGCCGCTTGCCGTGTGAGTCGATCGCGAGTTCCGTGCTGCGTCCGACCCGGGGCTGAATGCTGAGCCGCACCCAATAGGGATTGAAGCTCCAGGAGCTGGGTTCGCCCGACGGCGGCACGCGCGTGACGGTGAGTTCCTCCGGCGTGAGGTCCACCGTCTCGTAAACTTTGAGCGCGCGGAAATTGAGCTGAAAGGCAACATAGATGAGGGCCACGTCAAGGCCCAGGAATCCCATCACCGGCCAAGCGCCGAGCACGTAGAACATGAGGCCCGTGCCGAAGCTGACGGCGCCCACAAGCGTCATCAGCACCGTGAACCCCTTGGGCCCGAGCGAGCGGTGGGGCGTCAGCACGGCGCTGAAGCGCGAGGGGTCTTGTTTGGTGGCGATCGGCTCTGTCATACAAGGGGCGGTCCCTAAATAGAGGTAGACAACCGGCCGTGGCGGTTCAACCGAAAAGGGCAAAAAAGCCCAAAAAGCTGCGCGGCACGGCCCCTGGATCGCTACTCACCGAGGCGCAGATTGCCGAGATTTTCCGACGCTTTCGCAAGGCCGATCCGGATCCCAAGACCGAGCTTCGCTACCTCGATCCTTTCACCCTTCTCGTCGCCGTCGTGCTCTCCGCGCAGGCGACCGACGCTTCCGTGAATCTTGCCACGCCTGAACTGTTCCGCGTCGCGGACACGCCGCAAAAGCTGCTCGCGCTTGGCGAGGCGGAAGTCATCGACAAGATCAAGACCATCGGCATCTATCGCAGCAAGGCGCGGAACCTGATCGCGCTCGCGCAGAAGCTCGTCGTGGAGCATGGCGGCGAAGTCCCGTCCACCCGCGAGGGGCTGGAGTCCCTGCCCGGCGTCGGCCGCAAGACCGCCAATGTCGTGCTCAACGTCGCCTTCGGTCAGCCCACCATCGGCGTCGACACGCATCTGTTTCGCGTCGCGAACCGTACCGGGCTCGCGCCCGGCAAGACGCCGCTCGATGTCGGGCTCACTCTCGATGCCGTCGTGCCGGACCGCTACAAGCACAACGCGCATCACTGGCTAATTCTGCATGGCCGCTATGTGTGCAAGGCGCGCAAGCCCGAATGCTGGCGCTGCATCATCGCCGACATCTGCCTCTACGAGCCGAAGACCCCACCGCCCGAGATCGCGAAGGCTTAAGCGAGGCGCGCGTCGCCGGCGCGATAGCCCGAGCGCGTGCTGAGCTGCTTATAGATCCGCACCATGAAGGACGTCGCGAACAGCGGCGTCAGCAGGTTGAGGATTGGCACCGAGGCGAGCACCGCGATCACGAACCCGCACATCAGGATATAGCCGCGATTGGCGACGCGAAGCTGCTTCGCTTCCGCTTGCGGCATGTGCCGCATCGCGGCGAGCTCGAAATATTCCCGCCCCAGCAGATAGCCGTTGCCGAGATAGAAAGCGACGAGATTGACGCCAGGAATGAGCAGCAGAAAAAGCGCGAGCAGGTTCACCGCGAGCACGACGAAGAAGAACTTCACCGCGAGAAAGATCGACTGCGCCGTCGGCAGCTCGCGGCCCGGCGGTTCGGACGGATAATGCGTTCGCTCCACGACTTCGGCGATGTCGTCGAGATAGAGACCCGCGATCAGCGACGTAACCGGCGGAATGAGGAAGATCGAGGCGGCCACGAGCGCGAGCCCGCCGAGCCAGGCGATCGTCGCCTCGATCCATCCCGGCCATTCCACGAAAGTTGTGAACACCCACTCGACCGCAACGACGAGCCCGACGAGGAGCGCGAGCGTAAAGCCCACGCATTTCCACAGCACCGAGCGAAAAGGCGGCGTGAAGAGATCCTGGAAGGCTTGACCCGCGGCGATCAGCATGACTGTGTCCGTTCCTTTGCGGGGCCGAATATAGTTGCGTCTGCGGCCCGCGCCAGGGCGAAGCGGTCTTTAGGAGAAGAGGCAGTATGGTTGAACGGACTTATGACGTGGTTGGGATTGGCAACGCCATTGTCGACATCATCGCGCGCTGCGACGACGCCTTCCTCTCCAAGCACGACCTCACCAAAGGCTTCATGCGCCTGATCGACGCGGGCGAAGCCGATCATCTCTATGCCGCCATGGGCCCCGCCGTGGAGCGCTCGGGAGGGTCCGCTGCCAATACCATCGCCGGCCTTGCGTCGTTCGGCGCGAAAGGCGGCTTTATCGGCCGCGTCGCCGCCGATCAGTTTGGCGGCATCTTCCGCCACGATATCCGCTCGCTCGGCGTGACCTACGAGACCGCGCCCGCCGATGACGGCGCGCCCACGGCCCGCTGCCTTGTCCTCGTCACCCCCGACGGCGAGCGCACCAGGAACGCGTTTCTCGGCGCGAGCGTGGGTTTCAAGCCCTCCGATCTTGACGCCTTCATGATCGAGAGCGCCAAGATCGTCTATCTCGAGGGTTATCTATTCGACCGCGACGAGGCGAAGGCCGCCTTCCGCGAGGCGGCGCGGCTCGCCAAATCCTCCGGCGCCAAGGTCGCCCTGAGCCTGTCGGACGCTTTTTGCGTCAATCGCCATCGCGAGGATTTCCGCAAGCTCGTGCGTGAGGACGCCCATATCGTCTTCGCCAACGAGAAGGAAATCACCGCCCTTTACGAGGTGAACAGCTTCGAGGAGGCCGTTTCAGAGGTGCACCGCGATTGCGAGCTTGCGGTGCTGACCCGCTCCGAACATGGCTCCGTCATCGTGGCGCCGAACGAGGTCATCGCGGTCGAGGCCGCACCCGTCGCCCGCGTGGTGGATGTGACGGGAGCCGGCGACCTTTATTCGTCAGGCTTCCTCTACGGGCTGACCCAAGGCCTCTGGCTGAATGCCTGCGGCATGCTCGGCAGTCTGGCGGCGTCCGAAATCATCGGCCATCTCGGCGCGCGTCCCGAGCGGTCGCTGCATGGCCTCGCCAAGGCGGCGGGACTGCTCGACTGAGCACACGCTTGTGGCATTTCCATCACGCCGAATCAAAATCGCGTTGCGCGCAAGAGAGTTAGCACCTGGCAAGCGCCTTCCCTGTTATCTTAGGCGGCGCGTGGAACGTACCGGGGGGCCTTCCGTGAATAGATCACTTTATCTCGTCGTTGCTGCCGGGCTTGGAGGCTTGCTCGCGAGCCAGCCCGCTCTGGCGCAAGACATGACCTCTATGACATTCAACGGCACCACGGTCACTCTCGGCGGCGGCTTTCAATATCTCAGTCTCCCGGACATTCGCTTCGTGGGCAGGGGCACGCCGGGCAGCTTTACCCGCCAGAACAACAGCGATTTTGGCGAATATGGCGGCGCTGCCGGCGGCGGCATCGAGACCGCACTCGGCTATATGGGCGGCTATCGCGTGAGCGGGCAGATCAAGGGTTTCTTCTCCAATGTCAGCAACGACGAGCGCTCCGCCTGCCGCGGCACGGCATGCACCGTCGTCGATCCGACCGGCGCGGATGTGATCTCCGGCCCCGCGCCTCTGCTGACCAAGACCGATCGGGACGCCGACTATTGGGGCGGCGCGGTCGAATTCAAATTCGCGGGCGGCGAGCCCGTGCAGGTCAAACCCAATCTTTACCGCAACGACTATTTCATCATCGGCGCCGATGTCCGCGGCATCGATCAGGACAACCGGCTTCGCGGCCGCTTCGATGGCGACCCCATTTACTTCTATAAAGAGACGCTCGATACCACCTATACCGGCGCCTATATCGGCCTTGGCGGCGAATACAGCTTGGGCTTCCTGCCGACCGGCGGCATGATGGACCGGCTTGGCCTCCGTACCTTTTTGTCCGCCCGCGCCGGCCTTTACAACGCCGACACCGACTATCGCGGCGCCTATAGCGACTTGACCGGCTTCAGCTCCCTGCTCTCGCAGTCAAACGACGATCTGGCCTTTATCGGCAGCGTGGCGCTAGAGACCCGCAAGCGGATCGGCACCCGCACGAGCCTCTCTCTCTGGACGGACTATGAATACATCTCGTCGGTCCCTGAGATGCGCTATGCGAACGGCACAGGCCGCCCCACCAGGATCGAAGACGATTCCGCGTTCCTGACGCGCACGATGCTGCGGCTGAATATCGGCCTCGGCTCTGCCGGCCTCTATCCCGACACGGTGAAATAGCTCTCAGAGCTTCCTGAGCGCCACCGTCTCCACCGCATGATCTGCGCCCTTCTTCAGGATCAGGTCCGCGCGCTGCCGCGTCGGCAGGATGTTCTTGCGCAAGTTCAGGAGATTGATCGAGCGCCAGATCGAGAGGCCCGTCGCATTGGCCTCCTCCTCCGATAGCGTCGCGAAGCGGTGGAAATAGGAGGCGGGGTCGCGGAACGCGGTCTGCCGCAAGCGCAGAAAGCGCTCCACATACCAGCTCTCGATCAGCTCCTCTGCCGCGTCGATATAGACGGAGAAATCGAAGAAGTCCGAGACGAACGGGATCACCGCGCCGTCCTTCGGCAGCTTCGCTGGCTGCAGCACGTTCAGGCCCTCGACGATGACGATGTCCGGCCGCTCGATCACGATCTCCTGGTCGGGCAGTACGTCATAGATGAGATGCGAATAGACCGGCGCCACGATACGCTCCTTGCCCGACTTCACCTCGGCAAGGAAAATCAGCAGCCGCGTCAGGTCGTAGCTTTCCGGAAAGCCCTTGCGGTTCATCAGCCCACGCTCTTCCAGGAGCGCGTTGGGAAACAGAAAGCCGTCGGTGGGCACGAGCTCGACATTGGGATGGCTCGGCCAGCGCGCGAGCAGGGCCTGCAGCACGCGGCCCGTAGTGCTCTTGCCGACCGCCACGCTTCCCGCAAGCCCGATGATGAACGGCATCTTGCCGTTGCCCTTGCGCAGGAAACCCTCGGTTGCGCCGTGCAGCCCTTGCGCCGCCTCGACATAGAGATTGAGCAGGCGGCTGAGCGGAAGATAGATCTCCACCACCTCTTGCGAGGAGACGCGCTCCGTCAAGCTGCTCAGATTGTCGAGCTCAGCCTCGCCCAGCGGCATGGGCGTGTCGGCGCGAAGCCCGGCCCACTCCTCGCGCGAGTACAGGGCATAGGGTGAGAACGCGACGGCAGGGCGCGGATTCATGGCAAGGACAACGCGTAGGCGCTAGCGCGACGCGGCTTTCCGCTTTTCCTGGTTGAGGGCCGTTACTTCCATGCGCCGCTGCAGCTCCGCGAACACGTCATCGAGGGGGACCTGGCGGGATTCCAGGAGGACGAGGAAATGATACAGCATGTCCGCGGCCTCGCCGATCAGCGCCTTGTCGTCCTGCACCAGCGCCGCGATCGCGACCTCCACCGCCTCCTCGCCCAGCTTCTTCGCCGGCTTCAGAGGACCGTCGTCGAGGAGCCGCCGCGTATGGGAATCTTCGGGCCTCGCGTTGCGGCGATCCTTGATCGTCGCGGCAAGCCTGAAAAGGACATCGTTGCTCATGTTTGGCTCATACACCGCCGCAAGCCGCATTGGAATAGGCGCGGGCGCGTAATCCTTACCAAAAGGCGGGACGCTCACCGTTTTGACCGCTCGAAGGCCTAGCGGTCCAGCCGGATCGGCAGCCCGGCGTCCGCCATGTAGCGCTTCGCCTCGCCGATGGAATATTCGCCATAGTGGAAGATCGAGGCCGCGAGCACGGCGGAGGCGTGGCCGTCGCGCACGCCCTCCACCAGATGGTCAAGGGTCCCCACCCCGCCGCTCGCGATCACCGGGACATGCACCGCGTCGGCGATGGCCCGGGTCAGCGCGAGGTCGAAGCCAGAGCGCGTGCCGTCACGATCCATCGAGGTGAGCAGGATCTCACCCGCGCCGAGCGACACCACCTCACGGGCGTAGTCGATCGCATCGATGTCGGTCTGCTCGCGCCCACCATGAGTAAAAATTTCCCAGCGCAGATCCTTGCCGTTCACCGCGACGCGTTTGGCGTCGATCGCAACGACAATGCATTGCGCGCCGAATTTCTCCGCCGCGTGGCGCACCAGATCGCGATCCTGCACCGCCGCGGTATTGATGGAGACCTTGTCGGCGCCGGCTTCTAGCAGCTTGCGCACGTCCTCGACGCTGCGCACGCCGCCGCCGACCGTGAGCGGCATGAGGCAGCGTTCCGCGGTGCGTTGCACCACATCGAGAATGGTGCCGCGCTTCTCGTGGCTTGCGGTGATGTCTAGAAAGCAAAGCTCGTCGGCGCCGGCCTCGTCATACGCGGACGCGGCCTCCACCGGATCGCCCGCGTCTTGCAGATCGAGGAAGCGCACGCCCTTGACGACGCGGCCTTCCTTCACGTCGAGGCAGGGGATGACGCGAACCTTCAGCATGGATGTCGCTTCTGCCATTTACAGTGTGGTTGCGCGCGCGCGGCGCCGGCGCAGATGCACGACGAGAACGATCAGCGCCGCCACGGCCCAGAGCGCAAACAGGGCAGCGCCTGCCGGCAGCGACAGATACGAATACCAGATCGCGAAGCCGAGATTGTAGAACGTCTCGCCATAGTCCTTGCCGTTGATGACACAGGGAATGACGCGGTTGAGATCGACCTGGCAGCCGAACCCTTCCGCGATGTGGACTGGCTGCTAAGTGCGATCAGGGCCGGACCGAACGCGATCAGCGCGATCAGGATCAGGAGAATGATGATGATGGAGCGCGCACGCATCGTGTTCTCCTACGCCCGGCCTGCCATCAGCGCCAGCGCCTCTGCCGCATCGAGCCTCCCGTCATAGAGCGCGCGGCCCGTGATGGCGCCTTCGAGCATGGCATAGCGCGGCTCGAGCAGCTTTCGCACGTCCTCGATGCCGGCGAGCCCTCCGCTCGCGATCACGGGAATCGCGACCGCCTTCGCGAGCTCCGCGGTCGTGTCCAGATTCAATCCCTCGAGCACGCCGTCGCGCGCGATATCGGTATAGATGATGGCTGCGACCCCGGCGTCTTCGAAGCGCCGCGCCATGTCGAGCGCGGTCACTTCGCTCGTCTGCGCCCAGCCTTCGACCGCGACCTTGCCCTCGCGCGCGTCGATGCCGACCGCGATGCAGCCGGGAAAATCGCGCGCCGCCTCGCGCACGAGCGCCGGATCGCGCAAGGCGACCGTGCCGAGGATCACGCGGTCGATGCCCTTGTTGAGCCAGGTGACGATGGTGTCGAGATCGCGGATGCCGCCGCCGAGCTGGATTGGAACGTGCACGGCGGCGAAGATCGCTTCCACCGCGGTCTCGTTCACCGGCTTGCCTTCAAACGCGCCGTTGAGATCGATGACATGCAGCCACTCGAAGCCTTGGCTCTCGAAGTCGCGCGCCTGTGCCGCGGGGTCGGTATTGAACACCGTCGCCGCCTCCATATCGCCCTGGCGCAGCCGCACGCACGCGCCGTCCTTGAGATCGATGGCGGGAAACAGAATCATAGCTGACGATAGAGCGTCACGGCCACCACCTTAGAAAATTGCCGAGCAGCGCGAGCCCGAGTTTCTGGCTCTTCTCTGGGTGGAACTGGCTGCCGGCCATGTTGTCCTTGGCGATGAAGGCTGTGATCTCGCCGCCATAGTCGGTGCCGGCGACAAGAGCGTCCCTGTCCTCCGGCACGAGATGATAGGAATGCACGAAATACGCATGCAGGCCATCGTCGCCAGTCGGGATCCCGGCGAAGAGCGCGTGCTCGTGCTGCAGGCGCAGCGTGTTCCACCCCATATGCGGGATCTTCAGCGCGGCGTCGCTGGGCTCGATCGGCCGTACCTCGCCCTTGATCCAGTCGAGCCCCGGCGTGTCACCGTGCTCCACTCCCCGGGTCGCCATGAGTTGCAACCCGACGCAGATGCCGAGAAACGGCTTGCCCTCGTCCCGCACCGCGCCCTCCAGCGCCTCGATCATGCCCGGAATATTGGCGAGGCCTTGGCGGCAATCGGCGAACGCACCGACGCCGGGCAGCACGATGCGCTCGGCGCTACGCACCTCCTCGGGCTCCACCGTCACCTTGATCTCGAGTTTGGAGCCCTGCTCGCGCGCGGCGCGCTCGAAGGCCTTGGCTGCCGAGTGCAGATTGCCGGAGCCGTAATCGATGATCGCGACGTGCATTGGCTTCAAGTATTCGGGAACAGCCCGATGACCTCATCGCCCTGATTGCGCAGGAGCGGCCTCGGCGTCTCGCTGACGGGCGGCTGGTGTTGGGCGCGGTCCGTCTCCACTGAACGCTCTTGTTTTGGCAGCCAAGAGCGGAAGAAGGACAGCTCCGCCGACCCGCGATCGGGGCCGATGGCGACCCCGGCAAGCCGATAGCCGCGTCGCTTCAAAGCGGCGCCGCGCAGATCGTTGGCCTCGAGCGCGAACAGCACCGTCAATCCGAGCATGGCCAGGCTGGTGAGACTTTGGGCCTGCTTGTTTGTGGCCAAAAGCCACTCCAGTCCGCCGAACACCGCGATGTAGAGGATGAGCTCGATCCACATGCGGTGATAGAGCAGCCAAAACGCGCCGAAGATCAGCGCCGCCCAGGCAAAGCCTTCCTTCACGAAGGCGAGCCTGTCGGCGCGCACGGCGAGGTCGGTCGCCTCGTCCTCTGGCTCATAAACGGAATAATACTGCACTGCAGCTCACGCTGGTTCAAAAGGCCGAAAGCGCTGGCTTAGAGCTGGCCTTTGGTGGAGGGCACGCGCCCGCACTGCCGCTCGTCGATGGCGATCGCCTGTCTGAGCGCGCGGGCCAGCGCCTTATAGCAGGTCTCCGCAATATGGTGGCTGTTTTCGCCGTAAAACGTCTCCACATGCAGCGTCAGCCCGGCATGCTGGGCAAACGCCTGGAACCACTCGCGGAACAGCTCGGTATCCATCTCGCCGATCTTGGTGCGGGTGAAATCGACATTCCACACGAGGAAGGGCCGGCCCGAAACGTCCAGCGCGACACGGGTCAGGGTCTCGTCCATGGGGAGATAGCTAAAGCCGTAGCGCGCGATGCCCTGCTTTTCGCCGAGCGCGCATGCGAGCGCCTGGCCGAGCACGATGCCTGAATCCTCGGTCGTGTGGTGCTGATCGATATGCAGATCGCCCTCGGCCTTCAGCGTGATGTCGATCAGGGAGTGCCGCGCCAGCTGCTCGATCATGTGGTCGAGGAAGCCGACCCCGGTCGACACGTCATAGGCCCCCGTCCCGTCGAGATCGACGGTCGCTACGATGGCGGTTTCCTTGGTCTTGCGCTCGACCGTTGCTGACCGGGCGCTTCTGTTGGGTTTCTGCATGGCGTGAAATTAACGCAAGGGCCTTAGCAATTCGCTTCTTTATGCCGCTCTCTATAGTCCCGGCAGGCCGCAAACGCTATCGATCGGTTAACGCCGCGGCTTGACGAAGGGAGCCGCCGCCCCGATATCGCGGTCCATCATGGGTTCTCCCGCGTCCTCCCCCGATACCTGGCATGGCACGACGATCCTGACCGTCCGCAAGGGCGGCAAGGTCGTGATCGCCGGCGACGGCCAAGTCACACTCGGCCAGACCATCATCAAGGGCACCGCGAAAAAGGTGCGCCGCGTCGGCTCCGGCAACGTCATCGCGGGCTTTGCCGGCTCGACCGCCGATGCCTTTACCCTGTTCGAGCGCTTGGAATCGAAGCTCGAGCGCTTTCCCGATCAGCTCAAGCGCGCCTGTGTCGAGCTTGCCAAGGATTGGCGCACCGACCGCTATCTCCGCCGGCTCGAGGCCATGATGATCGTCGCAGATGCCGATGAGAGCCTGGTCTTGACCGGAACCGGCGACGTGCTTGAGCCCGATGATGCCGTGATGGGCATCGGCTCCGGCGGCTCCTATGCGCTTGCGGCCGCGCGTGCGCTGCTGGACACCGATCTCGACGCCGAGACCATCGCGCGCAAGGCCATGAACATCGCAGCCAAGATCTGCGTTTACACCAACGACCAGATTGTCGTCGAAAGCCTCGACGCGATCAAATGAGGCCTGCCCCGCGCGCTAAGCTAGTGTCTCACGCAGCTGATATATTTTTTCTTCGTCTTGTCTTTGATCTTCTGATCCGTGGTCGCGTTGTGTTGATCGAGAAATGGTTGGCATTTCGCCTCTTTCTGCGGGCTGACCGGCGCGCCGTCGTTGTGCGACGGCACCCCGTCATAATCGCCGCAAGGCAGCTTCTTGTTTCCGGCATCCGCGGCGCCGACGACAAGACACATTGCACTGGCGAGAACCGTGATTGATCTCCACATAGCAGGGCTGCCTTTTGGCTGGCTTCGGCGCCTGTTATGGCAAGCGCTGGCGGGGCGTGTTGACTCTTCAGAAGGACTGAAAGTAGCAGCAAAGCTTCGCCCAAGGCAGCAAGAGGGCGGTTGCCAAAGAATGCAGGCTGCAACTGTGGGCCCGGCCCGATTGGTGTGACATGACAGATTTCTCCCCCCGCGAGATCGTATCCGAGCTCGACCGCTACATCATCGGTCAGCGCGACGCGAAGCGCGCCGTCGCCATTGCCTTGCGCAACCGCTGGCGCCGGCAGCAGCTCGAAGGCGAGATGCGCGAGGAGGTTCTGCCCAAGAACATCCTGATGATCGGCCCGACCGGCGTCGGCAAGACCGAGATTTCGCGCCGCCTCGCCAAGCTCGCCAATGCGCCCTTCCTCAAGGTCGAGGCCACCAAATTCACCGAGGTCGGCTATGTCGGCCGCGACGTCGACCAGATCATCCGCGATCTGCTCGAGGTCAGCATCGGGCTCGTGCGTGACCTGAAGCGCAAGGAGGTCGAGGCCAAGGCCCATCTCAACGCCGAGGAGCGCGTCATCGATGCGCTGGTCGGAGCCAACGCCGCGGTTTCCACGCGCGACGCGTTCCGCAAGCGTTTGCGCACGGGCGAGCTCGACGACAAGGAGATCGAGATTCAAGTCGCCGACACGCCGTCGATGCCGTCCTTCGAGATTCCCGGCATGCCCGGCAGCCAAGTCGGCATGATCAATCTCTCCGACATGCTCGGCAAGGCGCTCGGGAGCCGCACCAAGCCACGCCGCTTCAATGTGCGCGAAAGCTTCGACATCCTGATGGGCGACGAGTCCGACAAGCTGATCGACAACGACACCATCGTTCAGGAAGCGATCCGCACGGTGGAGAATAACGGCATCGTCTTTCTCGACGAGATCGATAAGATTTGCGCGCGCTCGGAGCGTGTCGGCGCCGATGTCAGCCGCGAAGGCGTGCAGCGCGACCTCTTGCCGCTGATCGAAGGCACCACCGTCGGCACCAAGCACGGGCCGGTGAAGACCGACCACATCCTCTTCATCGCCTCAGGCGCGTTTCATATCGCCAAGCCCTCGGACCTGTTGCCGGAGCTGCAAGGCCGCCTCCCCATCCGCGTCGAGTTGCGCGCGCTGACCCGCGACGATTTCGTGCGCATCCTAACCGAGCCGAAATCGAGCCTCATCAAGCAATATATCGCGCTGCTGAAAACCGAAGGCGTCACGCTCGAATATACCGAAGACGCCATCGACGCGATCGCCGACATTGCGGTGGAGGTGAACACATCGGTCGAGAATATCGGCGCCCGCCGCCTCTCGACGGTGATGGAGCGCGTTCTCGATGAGCTGTCCTTCGAGGCCTCCGACAAGCCCGGCGAGACATACGTCATCGACGCGGCCTATGTCCGCGAACATATCGGCGACCTCGCAAAGAACGCCGACCTGTCGAAGTTTATTTTGTAGGAGCTAAAGTCGGCGTGCGGCTTTGACTCTAGCAAGCGCTTATCTTATAGAGACGACCGAAAGAATCGTTGAGCACAAATTCGGGGCGCCCGGCGTGATCGGTAGGCTAAGGGACTTCGGGTTCGAACCTGGATTCCATAGTAAGGTCGTCGTGAGTTGGGGCTGGACAGACGAGGCGAAGTCGGCCGCTGACGCCGCGAACATCCACCTGTGGGACTTTCGGCAAATCATGCGAGACATTTCGGATTCAATTCGCGGCCAGCGCAGCTATTTCTCGGACGATGCGCCACGCACGATAAACCTCTTCGTTCGTGCCCTGGAGGACGACAAACGAGGCGTCTAAGTCCGCCCCCGCCGCACGCGCACATAGAGCGCGCCTTCGCCGCCGAGCCGGCGCGGCGCTTGCGCATAACTGATGACGAGATCGGCGAACTCCGCGCCCGAGAGCCATTGCGGCACCGCCTGCCGCAACACGCCGCGCTCGTCCTCTTCGTAGAAGCTCTTGGCTTCCTCCCGCGTCCCCTTGCCGGTGATGACGAGCACGTTGCGATAGCCTTGGGCTTGCGCGGATTTGAGGAAGCGCCGCAGCGCCGCATGCGCCTCGCGCTGCCGCATGCCGTGCAGGTCGAGCCGCGCCTCCACCGCCACGCGTCCCGTCTCCAGCTTTCGCGCGGTGATGCGGTCGAGGCTTGTGCCGCGTGGGATCGGCGCGGGCTTCGGCCGCACGGGGATCTGCTGTGTCTTGCGGACGGCTTTCTCGCCCGCTGCCTCTTTATGGCTCGGCGCGTCCGCCACGGGCTTGGGCTTGACGTGCGGGGGCTTCGCCACGGCGCGGCCCTTATGCAGCGGGCGCGCGGTCTCTGCCACCCGCGCCCAAAGCTCGGCGTCGTGATCCTTATCGTCGCCGCGTTTGCCCATTGCTTTGAGCCTAGCGCAACCCGCCTTAATTCTTCGGCTTGAGGATAAAAAATTGCGCGTCATGGCGGGTGGAGCCGGCGATCGCGCCCGCCGCCTCGCCCGTGCCCCAGAAAATATCGCCGCGCTCGGGCCCTCTGATCGCCGAGCCCACGTCCTGCGCGATCATCAGCCGCCGGAACGGCGCGGCGTCGGCGTCGTCAAGCTCCGGCGCGGCCACGAAGATTGGCAGACCGAGGGAGTGATAGGACGCGTCCACCGCGAGGCTTCGCCCCGGCGTCAGCGCCACCCCCTGCGCGCCGACGGGTCCGTCCTTGCCCTCCTCGCCGTCGAGTTCGCGAAAGAAGACATAGGACTTATTCTCGTTCATCAGCGCACGGCCCCGTGCGGGGTCGGCGCGGAGCCACGCCTTGAGTCCGTCCATGCCAAGACTCTTAGGGCTCCCCTCGCCGCGCGCGACCAGCAGCTTGCCGATGGACGTATAAGGATGCCCGTTCTTGCCCCCATATCCGAGGCGAAGGCTGGTGCCGTCAGTGAGGCGCACCCGGCCCGATCCCTGCACCTGTAAAAAGAACAGCTCGACCGGGTCTTCGAGATGGAGCAGCTCGAGCCCGCGCCCTTTGAGTGCGCCGTCCGCGATCTCCGCCCGCGTGTAATAGGGCACGAGCGCATCGCCGTCGCGCCGCGCGCCGGTGATTTGATCGTTGAAGCGGGCGCGCTCGATTTCGGACGCTGACGTGACGAGATCGTCGGGGCGCCGATAGACCGGGACCTTGAAGCGTGCGTCGGGCAGGCGCGAGCCCTCGATCTCCGGCTCGTAATAACCGGTGACGAAGCCCGGCTGTGACCCGCCTTCGATACGTTGCGGCTGAAAATGCGTCTCGAAGAACACCCGCGCCGCCGCGCGGTCGATGCCCTCGCCATGCGCTTGCGCGGCGGTGCAAGCAAGGGTCGAATCTGAGATCTTGCGGCAGGATCTGAGCAGCACCGCGAAGGCGGCGGCGTGATCGTCGTCGCCCCAGCCCGGAAGCGCGGCGAAACCGACCGGAACGAACTTGATCGCCTCGTTATCCACCGCTCCCCGCCCCATCCACCAAGCGGCCACTGCGAGCGCCGGTACGCATAGCAGCGCCGCGGCGATGCGCGTCCCGCGCGTCAATTCGCGGCTTCGGTCGCCACCAGCTTCCAGTTCGGGTTCTTGGAATTGATCTCGCGGGCGAAGGTCCAGATGTCGGTGACTTCGCGCACCTTCTTCGGATCGCCCTCGACAACTTCGCCTTCGGCGTCGCGCGTGACCGAGATCAGCTCGCTCACGAACTTCACGGTGATATAGGCGGTGCGGTTCTTCACCTCGGCCTCGATGATGTCGGCCTTGTCGATGCCGACCAGGCTCGATTCGACCTTCTCGCCGCGGGTCTCGCGCTCGCGGATCGCGCGCTCGAACCCGTCATAGACATCCTTGCCGAGCAGGTTCTGCAGCATGGTCTCGTCGCCGTCGGCATAGGCGGCCACGATCGTCTCGTAGGCGCCCTTGGCGCCGTCGAGGAACGGCCCCGGATCGAAGCTCGGCTCGGCGCGCATCAGCTCGGTGAGCGACTTGCCGAGCGGGCTGTCCTTGGGCGCATGGCGTCCAAGCCGCGCCTCGATGTCTTCATTGGAGGGCATTTGCGCCTCGCTGATCGTGCGCCCGGGCCGCGCGCGCGGCAGGGCCACCACCGGCTCATTGGCGTCGGCCCCAGGCCGCTTCGCGCCTTGGGCGGTGTAGGGGTCGTAAGGCGGGCGCTCATTGCCCGTGCGCCGTCCCAGCACATTGCGCAGACGGATAAAGATCACGACCGCCAGCACCAGGAACAGAAGCGTATAGATATCGAAAGCTTCACTCATTTTCAGCTGCCACCCGCGCCAGGAGATTAGCCCGCCTTCGAGGCGGACTCTCTAGGGAGGATATTGGATCGCGCCCAGAGATTTGCCAGCGGGAGCCTTCAGTGGACAGGAGTCTCGCTCCTGTCGGGTCACAAGACCGCAACTTACGGCATTCATGCCCCTCAAGCCAACCCTAAACGGGCGTATCGCTTAACCTCTCCTTGCGGGCAGGATCGGGCCTGGGGTGCTGACGATTGCGAGCAGCCCCGCGCCGTGGTAGCCACCTCTCCTCGTCAATCCTCGAATAAAACGGTCCCCATGGCGAAGAAGCAGGACAAGGAACCCGATCGCAAGCCCAACGGCGACGGACCGCACAACGGCGATGGCAAGCCCCACGCCGTGGAGGCTTCGCCCCTGACGACGGGCGGCGCCGTGACCCAGGCCCAGCTCAATGTCATCGGCCAATATGTGCGCGACATCTCATTCGAGAGCCCGAACGCGCCGCAAACCCTGCAAGGCCCCGGCGAAAACCGCAGCTCCAGGTCTCTGTCAACGTGAACGCCCAGACGCGCGCCGAGGAGACCTACGAGGTCGCGCTCAATGTCGAGGTCCACGCCAAGAACGACGCCGGCGTGATCTACAATGTCGAGCTCGTCTATGCGGGGCTGTTCCGCCTGCGCAACATTCCGCAGAATCTGCTGCAACGGGTGCTGTTCGTGGATTGCCCCGCGATCCTGTTCCCGTTCCTGCGCCGGGTGCTGTCCGACATCGTCCGCGACGGCGGCTTCCCGCCACTGATGCTGGACCCGATCGATTTCGGCAAGCTTTATGCGCAGAACCTGGCCCGCGCCCAGGCGCAGCCGGAGACAAAGACCAAGAATTAGCGGACGCGGTTTCGCCGCCTGCTTTAGCCGGCCAACGCGTCGGGCTGTTTTTCTTGCGCGCCGCCATGTTGCAGCCAAAGCGCCTTCGGCCCCAGCGTCTCGACAAAAGCGTGATGCGCGGACAGCTCGGCGTCGGTGAGACGGGAGGGTAGCGCACGCTCGCGTTGCCGCACGCCCTCGCCGCTCATCTCCATGAGGCCGCCTTGGCCGCCATTGACGACGAAGTCGAGCCGTGCCTGATGGCCGCCGACAAGTTCCACATAGACGCCCGCGAGCAGCCGGCAGTCGAGCAGCGCCCCATGCTTGTCGCGCTCGCTGATGTCGATGCTGTAGCGCTTGCAGAGCGCATCGAGGCTGCACGGCGCCCCGGGATGCCGGCGGCGTGCGAGCGCCAGCGTATCCACCACGCGGTCCCAGCGCAGCAGCGGCCGCGAGACGCGCTCCAGCTCCGAATTCAGAAAGCCGAAATCGAAGGCTGCGTTATGCATGACGAGCATCGCGCCCTCGACGAAACCGAGCACGTCGTCGACGATCTCGCCGAAGCGCGGCTTGTCGCGCAGGAAGTCGGTGGAGAGCCCGTGCACCTCGAAGGCGCCATACGGCACCTCGCGCTCGGGATTGACATAAGCATGCCAGACCCGGCCCGTCGGAATGCAGTTGATGAGCTCGACACAGCCGATCTCGAGCACGCGATGGCCGTCGAAAGGGTCGAGACCCGTCGTTTCCGTATCGAGAATGATCTCGCGCAAACGCCGCTCCTATGCGGTTTAGCCGGGTTTCCAGTGGCGGAGGCGCTGCATGACCGTGCCTTCGCGATCTAGCAGCGATTCGATCAGTTTATCGATCTCTGCCTGCATGTCCTCAAGGCCGGTGCCGCTGTCCACAATGAAGGCCGCCCGCGCACGCTTCTCCGCGTCGGGCATCTGCCGCGCTTGTAAGCCGGCGAATTTCTCTTTCGTCATGCCCGGCCGGGCCAGCACGCGTTCCCGCTGCATGGCTTCCGGCGCGCTTACGACGATGCTCACATCCACGCGCTCCTGCGCGTCCGTCTCGAACAAGAGGGGGATTTCGAGGACCGCGAGCTTCGCCCCCTTCGCCTCCTCCGCGCGCAGAAAGTCGATCTCGGCCTTCACCACCAAAGGATGGATGATCTGCTCCAATTGCCTCAAGCGCGCTGGCGAACCCGCCACTTGCTCGGCAAGAAGCCTGCGGTCGACATGGCCCTGAGGCGCGACGCCTGGAAACGCCGCCTCGATCGCCGCCACGGCCTCGCCTGCGTAGAGGCGGTGGACGCACGCATCGGCATCGAACACCTTCACGCCTCGGGCGGCGAAATGCGCGGCAGCCGCCGACTTGCCCATGCCCATGGAGCCTGTGAGACCGATCACCAGCATCTAGGGCCCATGCAAACTTGCGACGAGTTCGGCTCGGAGCTCGGGCGTCACCTCCGGGCGGATGCCGAACCAGCATTCGAACCCCGGAACGGCCTGGTAGAGCAGCATGCCGAGACCGTCGACCGCCCGGCTTCCGCGTGCCCGTGCCGCCGCGAGGAGCTGCGTTTCCAGGGGATGATAAACGAGGTCGGCGACCACCGCGTCGACTGGCAACTCCGTAAGATCGAGATCGAGCGCCGGCCTTCCCGTCATGCCAAGGCTCGTCGCATTGACGATCAGACCACAGCCGGCGAGCGCCACATGGCGAAGCTCCCAATCCACCACATCGACGCGAGATCCGAACTCCTGCGCGAGCTGTTCCGCGCGGTCGCGCGTGCGGTTGGCGAGGCGGATTTCGGTCAAGCCCTCGCCGAGCAGCCCATAGAGGATCGCGCGCGCCGCGCCGCCGCCGCCCAGCACCGTCACGGGGCGGCCGCCGCGCTTCCAGTCGGGCGCCTCGGTGATGAGATTGGTGATGAAGCCGAAGGCGTCGCTGTTGCTCGCGCACAACCTGCCGTCGCGATCGAGCCACAGCGCGTTCGCCGCGCCGATCGCGTTTGCCGCCTCGTCGGCAAACTCGGCGGCCCGCAACGCTTCTTCCTTGTGCGGCAGGGTGACGTTTGCGCCGGCAAAGCCGCGCGCGTGGAGCGAACCGAGAAATTTCGGTAGATCCACGGGCCGCACCGCGATCTTCTCGTAGCTGCCGTCGATCTCGTAAAGGCGCAGCCAATACGTGTGAATCAGCGGCGAGCGCGAATGCTCGATGGGCCAGCCGATGACGCAGGCGCGGATCACGGCAGCAATCCTTTAGCCCTCGATAACGCCCTCGCGCCGCAAAGCGTCAAGGAGCGGAAGGAGCGGCAACCCGAGCACGGTGAAGAAATCGCCCTCGATCTTCTCGAAGAGTTGGATGCCCAGCGCTTCAACCTGATAGGCGCCGACGCAACCTAGCACCTCTTCTCCCGCCGCGGCGAGGTAGCGGCCGATATATTGCGGCGTGAGCTTGCGCATCGTCAGGTGGGCCGTCTCGATATGCGCCCAGCTCGCCTCGCCCTTGCTCGCAAGCGCCACGGCACTGTGCAAAATATGCGTCTTGCCGCTCAAATCGAGCAGCTGCACGCGCGCCTCTTCCATGCTGTCCGGCTTCGACAGGATCGCGCCGTCGAGCGTGAGCACCTGGTCGGCCCCGATGACCCAAGCGGCCGACGCAATATCGCTGACGGCTTCCGCCTTGGCGCGCGCCAGCACCTCGGCCACGTCCTGCGGATCGAGTCCGTCCTCGCTGCTGATCGCGAGCCGCATCGTGGCCTCATCGAGGCCGGCGGGCTCCACGATAAAGACTAGGCCTGCCGCTTCGAGGAGACGCACGCGCGCGGTGCTCTCCGAGGCGAGGATGAGAGGCGGTTTTCCAGATTGCAGGAACGCGCTCATGCTTCCAGCGCCGGCGCTTCTCGGTCCTGATGCAGGCGAATGATGGCTGCCGCCGTCTCTTCGATGGACCGCCGCGTCACGTCGATCACCGGCCAGCCGCGAATGGCGCACAGCTGGCGCGTATGCGCGATCTCGGCCGCAATCGACTCGCGGTCGACATAGTCTTGGAGATGACCGTGCGCCTGCTCAATGACGCGGTTCTGGCGCACTTGGGCGATGCGGTCCGCGCTTGCGACCAGCGCCACGACAAGCGCATTGGTGCGCGCTTCGAGCTGCGGCGGCAGCGGGATGCCCGGCACGAGCGGCACGTTCGCCGTTTTGAACCCGCGATTGGCGAGATAGATGCTGGTCGGGGTTTTTGAGGTCCGGCTGATGCCGAGCAGAATGATGTCGGCATCGTTCAGATTCTCGGGCAAATGCCCGTCGTCATGCATCATGGAGAAATTGAGTGCCTCGATGCGGCGGAAATAGTCGGCATCGAGCACGTGCTGCCCGGCCACGGTTGGCGTAGACGGCGTGCCGAGATAGGATTCGAAGACCTGGAGGATGGTCTTCAGCGCCGGCACGCAAGGCAGGTTCAGGCGCTTGCAGGACTGTTCGAGGTCTTCGGCGAGCTGGCGATTGAAAATCGTGTAGAGGACGATCCCCGGCGTCGCTTCCACGTCCTTGAGCACGCGCTCCATCTCGCGCTTGTTGCGGACGAGCGGATGCAGATGCTCGATAGGGCGAATCTGCGCGTATTGCACGCGCGCGGCCTTCGCGATGGCGACCAGCGTCTCGCCCGTCGCATCGGAAATCATATGCAGGTGAAAAGTCCGCGGACTATCCATGGCTTCCTCTGGATAACCGGGGATAAGTTAATGGGCAACTGCCCGATGCGGGGTGACATCCCGTCCTCTCCCGCTCGAGCCGCTTTTTTCTTCACAGATTCGCCGATGTCGAGAAGATGACGCCTCGGTGGCGCCCCCGGACAATACCCTCCTCCGTCCCCAACGCCATCCGGCCGATACGCCGCGTCTCCTCTGCCCTCCATCAACAGGCGGCGAGTCTGGCAGACTCCGTTCGCAGCCAAGAGCCTAGGCCGGACAGCGGCCTGATTCGCACCCAGCGCGGCCGCCAATGCAGGGGCCGGCGCCGAGCTTCGCTCGGATTCCTGTCGACAAGCTGTTTATGGATTTGAATGTCCGATTCACACCACATAAAAGTAACAATAGAAAACCTTTGAGAATCTCTATTTTTAATGTTTTAGAGCGCGATGCTTTTCGCGTCCGGACCCCGTAAAACTCTGCTTGCCGCCCTGAGCGGTGCGCCCTGCTCCCCGCCTCCGATCTGGCTGATGCGTCAAGCCGGGCGCTATCTCCCGGAATATCGGGAGGTTCGAAAGTCCGTTCCGACTTTCCTCGACCTCTGCTGCACCCCTGAGCTTGCCGCCGAAGTAACGCTGCAACCATTGCGGCGGTTCGACTTCGACGCCTCGATTGTGTTTTCCGATATCCTCATGGTGCCGTTCGCCTTGGGCCAGAAGGTTTGGTTCGTCGAAGGCGAAGGGCCGCGCCTCGAGCCGGTAAAGGATGCCAAATCCATCGCCGCCCTCGATCCCTCGAAAGCGCCTGCCGGCTTCGCACCTGTCTACGAGACCGTGAAGCTTGTGCGCGCGGGGCTCCCGGACCATGTCACCCTGATCGGCTTCTGCGGTGCGCCTTGGACCGTGGCGACCTACATGGTGGGCGGTGGCTTGAGCAAAGAGCAGGCCGAGGCGCGGCTTCTTGCCTATCGGGACCCCGCCACCTTCCAGGCCCTGATGGACCTGCTGGTCGGCGTCTCCGCCGATTATCTCCTCGGCCAGGTTCAGGCCGGCGCGGAGGTTTTGCAGATTTTCGACAGCTGGTCCGGCAGTCTGCCTGAGGATGAGTTTGCGCGCTGGTGCATCGCCCCTGCCCGGGCCATCGTCGAGCGCGTCAAGTCGGTCGCCCCAGAGATCCCCATCATCGGTTTTCCCCGCGGCTGCGGGCCGCTCGCGGAACGCTACGCTCAAGAGACCGGCGTCGACGCCATCAGCTGCGACACCGCTCAGCCTCTCGGTTGGATCAAGGAAGAATTGCAAACGAAGCTTCCGGTGCAGGGCAATCTCGATCCGTTGCTGCTGCTCGCGGGTGGGCCGCATTTGGACGCCCGGGTGCGCGATATCCTGGCCGAGCTTGGCCCCGGCCCGTTCATTTTCAATCTCGGGCACGGGATCGACAAGGAAACGCCCATCGAGCACGTGACAAGGCTTGTGCAGCTCGTCAAGACGGGCTAGCTAGGTCTGATCACGCGGGGCTTCCGCCTCGCGACCTGTCATCCCACCCATCGCCAATGCTCATCGCCTACCTCAAGGCCTTTCACGTCATCGCCATCATCGCGTGGATGGCAGGCCTCCTCTATCTGCCGCGGCTTTTCGTCTATCACGCCGCAGTGCCCGTGGGCTCTCCGCAGTCGGAGACCTTCAAGGTGATGGAGCGGCGTTTGCTTCGGTTCATCACCACGCCGGCGATGCTCGTAAGCTGGGCGCTCGGACTGTGGCTTGCCTTCTCGGGGGTGATCGACTGGTTGCAGGACGGCTGGTTTCACGCCAAGCTCACCCTTGTCGTTCTCTTGTCCGCCTTCCATGGCGCGGCCGCGAAATGGACCAAGGATTTTGCGCGGGATCGAAATCCCCACTCGTCGCGTTTCTATAGGATCGCCAACGAGATCCCGACGCTGCTGATGATCGGCATCGTCATTCTCGTGTTTGTCCGCCCGTTTTAAGGGCCCCGAAGCCTGTTTCGATCCCCGTCAGGGTCTGCTATAAGATGTCTAGCCATCCGTTCCAGGACGCTGTCGCGACCCTTCCTTTCGCGAAGGAGACCGCACCCGGATCGGGACCCGGTTCTTTCCCTACCGCGCCAAGGCGCACCCCTTTCCCTTCCTTTGAAACCTCGCGCGGAACGTGCGCGGACGGTGAAATCCCAATCCCTGAAATCCCAAATTCGGCCAATGCCCGCCTGGAGTAGCAGCGCATGCAGGAAATGAAGCTGCAAGATCTGAAGATCAAATCGCCGACCGAGCTCCTCACTTTTGCTGAGGAAGTCGAGGTCGAGAACGCGAGCGCCATGCGCAAGCAGGAGCTCATGTTCGCCATTCTCAAACAGCTCGCCGCCCGCGATGTGGACATCATGGGCTCCGGCGTCGTGGAGGTGCTGCAGGACGGCTTCGGCTTCCTGCGCTCGCCCGATTCGAATTATCTGCCGGGCCCCGACGACATCTACGTCTCACCGAGCCAAATCCGCCGCTTCGGCTTGCGGACCGGCGATACCGTCGAGGGCCAGATCCGAAGCCCCAAGGACGGCGAGCGCTATTTCGCGCTGCTCAAGGTCAACACTATCAATTTCGAGGACCCCGAGAAGCAGCGCCACAAGATCCATTTCGACAATCTGACGCCGCTTTATCCCGACGAGTGGCTCGAGATGGAGACCAGCGACCCGACCCGCAAGGACAATACCGGGCGCGTGATCGACATCGTGGCGCCGATCGGCAAAGGCCAGCGCGGGCTGATCGTAGCGCAGCCGCGCACCGGCAAGACCGTGATCCTGCAGAACATCGCCCACGCCGTCACGGCCAATCACCCGGAATGCTATCTGATCGTGCTCCTGATCGACGAGCGCCCCGAGGAAGTCACCGACATGCAGCGTTCCGTGCATGGCGAAGTGATCTCGTCGACCTTCGACGAGCCCGCCGCGCGCCATGTGCAGGTCGCCGAGATGGTGATCGAGAAGGCGAAGCGCCTCGTCGAGCACAAGCGCGACGTGGTGATCCTGCTCGATTCCATCACCCGGCTCGGCCGCGCCTACAACACCGTCGTGCCGTCGTCGGGCAAGGTTCTGACGGGCGGCGTCGACGCCAATGCGTTGCAGCGGCCGAAGCGCTTCTTCGGCGCTGCGCGCAATATCGAGGAGGGCGGCTCGCTCACCATCATCGCGACCGCCTTGATCGACACCGGCAGTCGCATGGACGAGGTGATTTTCGAGGAGTTCAAGGGCACCGGTAACGCGGAAATCGTGCTCGACCGCAAGGTCGCCGACAAGCGCATCTTCCCGGCCATCGACATCGCCCGCTCCGGCACGCGGAAAGAAGAGCTTCTGGTTCCCGCCGATCAGCTTAAGAAGATGTACGTGCTCCGCCGTATCCTGAACCCGATGGGCACCCAGGATGGGATCGAGTTCCTCATCGATAAGCTGCGCCAGACCAAGAACAACTCCGAGTTCTTCGACTCGATGAACACCTAGGCGAGAGACTTGGCTGCCCTAGGGTAGGCAGACCCAATCTTCCAGCGGGCGCGTGGGCACAGCCTCTATCGCCGCCCGCAAGGCAACCTAAGGGCTTGCGCTCGCGCGCGAGACTTGAGCTTCCGCTGTCATCGTTCTGTCTTGTGAACGCGGCATGACATTGGCGAGCTTTGCCCGCCTAAGCTTTGGTCGATACCTTCCGTTTCGTCTGACCCACAAGGAGTGCAAGCCATGGCGCAACCAGGCATGGACGACCAGGAACCGGGGGCGCGACCTGGACCCTACTGACCCACCTTCTCGACCTCCTCGCCGACAAGGGCGTCCTCACCAACCAGGATCTCATCGCGCTGGCCGAAGCCGCGCATCAGGAGTTGTCGGGCGGCAAGGAATCGCGCAAGAAGGCCGTCACGCGCCTGAAAAAGCTCCGCGAGCGCCTCACCGAGCGCTAGGCTCCACAGTCTCCTGACCCGGCGTTAGGCTCCGTAGCCTCCAACCTCTCAACGCATCGTCATGGCCGGGCTTGTCCCGGCCATCCACGTCGTCACTGGCGTCATTCCCCCTCAGTGGAGACAGCCGGGGCATGTCGCGGGATTGATCAGGATCGCTTGCGACATCGCCGGCAGTGTCACCGTGCCGCCCGCCAGATCCTCCGCCCCAAAGGTGCCGGTGAGCGGGCGCTCGTCGAGCGGCGCAAAGCGCGTGGCTTCGTTCGGCAGGACGCGCTTCAGGCCTGCGGCGTCGGGCACCTCGATGCTGCGCTCCTCGGCGCTCGCGTTACGAGCCACTTGCCCCACGGGAACTCCCAGACCTGCACCCGGTCGGGCGCGTTCGTGAGCGTCTCGCCGTAGACGCCGTCGCTCTCCTCGGCCGGCAGCTTCGGGCGCGAGCTGTCTGGGTCGGATCGGCGAGGTTGACGCAGCGGTTGCCTGCGAACTGGAACGTCTCGGGCGCGGTGTCGTCGCCGACATTGACGGCGCTGTTGAATTCGCCGCCGGTCGCGAACGCGATCTCGTTGTCGCGGAACTGGCCGTTCTTCGTGACGACGATCGCCGTGCCCGGGTTCTCGTTCAGGATGCGCATCACCCAGGGCGCCTGCCCCTGCGCCAGATTGTGATGCACGCCGCCGCCGCCGCCGATATTGACCCGCGAGAACGCAGCGCCGCCGCCGATCACGACGTTGCCCTCGATCGTGATGCCGGCCACCTCGTAATCCTTGTCGCCCTCGGCGAAGCGGAAGAACTCCGCGTCCGTCGAGCCGCCGGCCTGGATCGCGCGGCCCGTCGCGACCGGCAGCTCGATGCGGTTGGCGCGGATCACGATGTCCTTGCTGCCGCCCTTTGGCCGGATACCGGAGCCACCGACCTTGAGCGCGGTGTGGATCAGGAGCGAGTTCTGCACGAGGCCGTTGCGGCAGCCGACGAAGTCGATGGCGCTGCCGTCGTCGCCCCAGTTCTCGATGCGCGCGCCGTCGATGATAAAGTTCTCCACGCCCGCCATCTTGATCGCGTCGTGGTTGCCGGAGTTGACGATGTCCTTCACCGTGATGTTGATGAGGCTGATGTCTCGCGCCGGGGTCTCGTACGAGTCCGCGTCGTCGACATTGATGCCGTTCTCGGCCTGGCCCTGGAACACGAGGTCGGAGCGTCACCTGCACCGGGTCGGCGAGGTGCAGGCCGTAATCGCCGCTCGGCGCTGCGGATCGTCACCTGGCGCAACTTCTCGCGGTAGAGCTGGCCGGCATAGGTGCCGGCTTGAGCACGATCTCGTCGCCCTCCCGCGCCGCTTCGAGCGCGGCGGAAGCTCTTCGGCATTCGTGACGCGGCGCTCGTCCGCTTGCGCCACAGCACCGAGCGCGATGCAGCCAGCGACCACTGCGACGACGGAAAGCCCGAACCGATACATGCTGATTTCTTTCCTCACTTTACCCAACTATCGCCAGGGGGATTCGACGCTAGTTATCGATAGCGCGCGCAAAATAGTTGAATTTGCAAAATGCTGAATAGAAACTTTCACATACGCGACAGGCAAAAATCCGGAACCGGGCTTTTCGCCGGTATGACACTGCTGCGCAGGCATGGCAGAACAGACCGACTCGTCGTTTGGCGTAAGCGCGCTGCCACACACGCGTCATTCCGGGAATCCAGTCCAAGCACCTCAACCCCGCGTCATATGGCGCGCACTCCGCACCGCCTCGACCAGTGCCGCCGCGTCTGTGACCGGCGCGGAGCATTGCGGCCCGATACAGACATAGGCGGTCGGCTTGCCTTCAATGACGGTCTTTCCGTGCGCCGGTGAACTCTCGGCGAGCGTCTCGCCTCCGCGGATCTCCTGCACCACCGCGCCAGGCAGCGACACATCCTTCAGCGCACGCCGCATCTCACGCGCATCGCCCTCCTTGGGCAGCATCAGCACGATATGAGCGGGCGCGAGCAGATCGAGCGCGCCCATCAACAGCCCCGTATGAGCGACGATATTCTCGATCAGCGCGCCGTGAAAAGCGCGCAGCACCTCTTCGGCGCGCGCGCGATAGCGATCCTCGCCCGCCCAGAGCGATAAAGCGGCGAGGTTCGCCACCATCACCCCGTTCGCGTTCGGCGTCGCGTCGTCGAGCGCGCTCAAGGGGCGCACGATGAGATCCGTCGTGTCGTCCGCGGCGAGATAATAGCCGCCGAGATCGGCGGCCCAATAATGTTCGTCGAGAATCGCAAGCCACGCTTTCGCGTGCTCGACATAAGACATGTCGCCCGTGACATACGCGAGCGCGAGCGCTGCCTTGATCATGTTGGCGTAGTCGGATGATGTCGCCGGCGCCTTCGCCGTGCCGCGATGCGAATGCATCAGCCGGTCATTCTGTGTCATCCGTATACGGACAAACTCATACGCGTTCTCAGCGGCTTGCAGCCATTCCGGTCGGTCGAACGCATCGGCGGCGTTCGCAAGCGCCGCGATCATCAGCCCGTTCCAGTCCGCCAGCACCTTGTCGTCGAAGCCCGGACGGATGCGCCCGTCACGCCTCTTGAGCAGCCTGCCGCGCATCTCGTCGAGACGACGCTCGGTCTCGTCGTCGCGCAGCTCAACCGAACCGAGGCGATTGAGAATATTGTGCCCTTCGAAATTTCCCGACGCCGTCACGTCGTAGATCTCGGCGAAGAGTTTCGCGTCGTCCGCGCCGAGAACATCCTCGATCTCTGCAAGAGACCAGATATAGAACTTGCCTTCCTCGCCTTCGCTGTCGGCGTCGAGCGACGCGGCGAAGCCGCGGCCCTCGACGACCATCTCGCGCACGAGCCATTCGATCGTCTCCGCGATCCGCTTGGCGTAAAGCGGCGACTTCTTTTCCCGCCACGCTTCCGTCATCAGCTCGACGAGCAGCGCGTTGTCGTAGAGCATCTTCTCGAAATGCGGGACAAGCCAGCGCTCGTCGACGCTGTAGCGCGAGAAGCCGCCGCCGAGATGATCGTAGATGCCGCCTTGCGCGATCTGGGTGAGGGTGAGGTCGACCGCGTCCAGCGGGTTGGGCAAGCCGTAACGCAGGCCCGCGCGCCACATGAAGCCGAAGAACTGCGCTTGCGGAAATTTCGGCGCGCCTCTGATGCCGCCATGCGTCGGGTCGATCGCCCGCACCATGCGGCTGCCGAGCTCGGAGAGAACGGCGTCGTCGGGAAGCGCGCCCGAGCCCGGCTTCTGCGACGGCTTGAGCTTGTCCTTCAGGAACGTCGTGTTCAGCCTGACCTTGTCCGGCTCCTCTCGATAGATTCGCGCCACTTCGTTCAGTACACGGACGAATGCTGGCCGCCCGAAGCGGTCGTCCTTCGGGAAATAGGTGCCGCCCCAGAACGGCTCGGCGTCGGGCGTCAGGAACATGGTGAGCGGCCAGCCGCCTTGCTCGCCGAGCGCATGCAGCGCGCCCATATAGATCGCGTCCACGTCGGGGCGCTCTTCGCGGTCGACCTTGATGTTGATGAAGAGGTTGTTCATGACCGACGCGGTCGCTTCGTCCTCGAAGCTTTCATGCGCCATGACATGGCACCAATGGCAGGCCGCGTAGCCGACCGAGAGCAGGATGGGCTTGCCGGTCGCCCGCGCCTCGGCCAGCGCCGCGTCGCCCCAGGCGCGCCAATGCACCGGATTGTCCTGGTGCTGGAGAAGATAGGGACTCGTTTCGCGGGAAAGCAGGTTTCCCGGTGCTTGTTCCTGCATTGGGCCTTCCGGTTTGCTCTAGCGGCGTCCTAACGTAACGCATGAACCGCAAAATCGCCGACCTGATGACCAGAGAGTGGCACCTTTCCCTCGTCCCTAGGGAGAGAGGGTGGCGCGCCTTCGGCAAGCCGGGTGAGGGGGAGCTGTGACCCCTGATACCATCGTCGCGCATGCGAGTGGCGTGGGCGCGGCGGCGGTCGCCGTCATTCGCGTCTCGGGCCTTCAAGCGAGTGTCATCCTCGAAGCCCTATGCGGTGGCCTGCCCGGACCGCGCGTCGCCACGCTCCGTGCCGTCGGCCCGCCGCATTGGACCCTGATCGACCGGGGGCTCGTGCTTTGGTTCCCGGCGCCGGCGAGCTTCACCGGCGAGGACATGGCCGAGCTTCAGGTGCATGGCAGCCGCGCCGTGGTGAGTGAGGTGATCGAGGCGGCGCTGTCTCTTGAGGGCGTGCGGCTGGCGGAGCCTGGCGAGTTCGTGAGGCGCGCCTTGGCCAACGCCAAGATCGATCTTCGTCAGGTCGAAGGCTTGGCCGATCTCGTCAATGCGGAGACGAAGCTCCAGCGCGAGCAAGCGCTGGCGCAGGCCGAAGGCATCCCGAGCGCGCGCTATGAGGCGTGGCGGCAGTCGCTGCTCAAGGCGCAAGGCTTGGTCGAAGCGGAGCTCGACTTTGCCGATGAGGCCGCTGTCGGCGCGGGCATCGCGGAGCAAGCCACCGCCATCGTGGCCGCGTTGATCGCCGAGCTTGGTCAAGCGCTACAGGGCAGGGGCGAGCGGCTGCGCTCCGGCGTTCGCATCGTCATCGCCGGGCCGCCCAATGCCGGCAAGTCGAGCCTGATGAATGCGCTCGCGCGCCGCGACGTGGCCATCGTCTCGCATGAGGCCGGCACCACCCGCGACGTCATCGAGGTGCATCTCGATCTCGGCGGTCTGCCGGTGACCCTCATCGACACCGCCGGGTTGCGCGAGGCCGCGAGCAGCATCGAGGCCGAGGGCATCGCGCGTGCGCTGTCGCGCGCCGAGGATGCCGACCTTCTCTTGTGGATCGTCGACGCCACATCGCCGGTCTGGCAGCCGCCGGAGGCGCTGGCGGCGAAGCAGCGAATTGTCGTCCTGAACAAGATCGACCTCGCGCCGGACGGCAAGGGAGAGGGTGATGTCATTGCCGTCTCGGCCAAGACCGGGCAGGGGCTCGAGCAGTTGCTCGCGCGGCTGCAGCAGGAAGGGTCATCGGCGACGGAAGAGGGTGCCGGCGGCGCGCTGATGACCCGCGCCCGCCACCGCGTCGAACTGGAGGGGGCACGGCATGCGCTAGTCCGCTTCCGCGATGACCAAGCCGCACCCGAGTTGAAGGCGGAGGAGCTGCGCGTCGCCGCGCGCCATCTCGGACGCCTCACCGGCCGCATCGATGTGGAGGACGTGCTCGGCGAGATCTTCTCTGAATTCTGCATCGGCAAGTGACCGAACGCCCTTGGATCGGCACTAACCGCTATACATCCCCCCAATATCCCCGCAAATGCCCCTAATGGATCTGCATTGATCCGCAATGGTGCGGCGTTGCCCGATGATTCACGTGAAACAATCGGAAAGCGGGAATTTTTGACGGGAAGCCGCCGAACGGATTAGGTACGGCGCATGGGCGAGAGCTTCGATGTCATTGTGATTGGCGGCGGGCATGCCGGCTGCGAGGCGGCTGCCGGCTCCGCGCGCCTCGGCGCCAAGACCGCGCTCGTCACCCATCGCTTCGCCACCATCGGCGAAATGTCCTGCAATCCAGCCATTGGCGGCCTCGGCAAGGGCCATCTCGTGCGCGAGATCGATGCGCTCGACGACCTCATGGCGAGGGTCGCCGACGCCGCCGGCATCCAGTTCCGCGTGCTCAACCGCAGCAAAGGCCCGGCAGTTCAAGGCCCCCGCGCCCAGGCCGACCGCAAGCTCTACCGTGAGGCCATGCAGGCCGCGATCACCGAGACCCCCAACCTCAGCGTCATCGAGGCAGCGGTCGAGGATCTGATCGTTGAGAACGGCATCGTCGCCGGCGTGGTGCCCGCAGACGGCGGGGAGCTGCGCAGTGGCACCGTCGTTCTGACCACCGGCACCTTCCTGCGCGGCCTCATCCATATCGGCGAGCGCAAGATCCCCGCGGGCCGCATCGACGAGGCCCCCGCCATCGGCCTCTCCGACCGGCTCTACGGCCTCGGTCTGCGCATGGGCCGCCTCAAGACCGGCACGCCGCCGCGCCTCGATGGCGGCACCATTGCCTGGGATGTGCTCGAGGTGCAGCACGGCGACGACCCGCCCCACCCCTTCTCCTTCCTGAACGACAGGATCGCCACGCCGCAGATCGCCTGCCACATCACGCACACGACCGCGGCGACACACGCCATCATCGCGGCCAACCTCGCCCGCGCGCCGATGTATTCCGGCGACATCACGAGCGTTGGCCCGCGCTATTGCCCGTCCATCGAGGACAAGGTCGTGCGTTTCAAGGAGCGCGGCCGCCACCAGATCTTCCTGGAGCCGGAAGGCCTCGACGACGACACGGTCTATCCCAACGGCATCTCCACCTCGCTCCCGGAGGACGTGCAGCACGCGTTCCTGAAGACCATTCCCGGGCTCGAGAATGCGGTAGTGAAGCGGCTGGGCTACGCGATCGAATACGACTATGTCGATCCGCGCGAGCTGAAGCCGAGCCTGGAGACGAAGGCCGTTCCAGGGCTGTTCCTGGCCGGCCAGATCAACGGGACCACGGGTTACGAGGAAGCGGCGGGGCAGGGACTCGTCGCCGGCATTAACGCCGCCCTGGCAGCCGGCGGCAGCGGCAAGACATTCGCCGTCACCCGGGCCGACGGCTATCTCGGCGTGATGATCGACGATCTGGTCACCCGCGGCGTCACCGAGCCCTATCGCATGTTCACCTCGCGCGCCGAGTACCGCCTCACCCTTCGTGCCGACAACGCGGACCAGCGCTTGACGCCGCTCGGCATTGCCATTGGCTGCGTCGGCGCGACACGCGCCAGGGCTTTCGCGACTAAGTCGCACTCGCTCGCCGACGGCGAGGCCCTACTCAAGGCGCTGGGGCTCACTCCCGATCAGGCTGGCAAGGTTGGTCTTGCCATTAACCGCGACGGTATCAAGCGGACCGCGTTCGAGCTTCTAAGTTATCCCGGCATCGACATTGCGCGGCTCGGGACCATTTGGCCGGAGGTCGCAAACCTCGACACGAAAATCGCCGACCAGCTAGCAGTGGACGCGCGCTATGCCGTTTATCTGTCCCGCCAGGAGGACGACATTGCTGCCTTCCGGAAGGAAGAGGCCGTCGCAATCCCCGCGTGCTTCGCCTTCGGCTCCATCGCCGGCCTCTCCAACGAACTGCGTCACAAGCTGGAACGCGATCGCCCGGCGAGCCTCGGCCAGGCCGCTCGGCTCGACGGCATGACGCCTGCGGCCTTAATGCTGCTTCTCGCGCATTTGAAAAAGGGCGCCCGCGCCAAGAGCGCCTGACAGGGGGGCGAGGGGTGCCCAACGTCGCAACAAGCATCGAAGGCCCCGAGACGTTTGCGGAAGCCTTTAAAGTTCCACGTGAAACAATCCACAGGCTGTACCGCTATGCCGAGCTTCTGACCCATTGGCAGAAATCGACCAATCTAGTGGCGCCCTCGACCCTCGCCGCGCTCTGGTCCCGCCACTTTGCCGACTCTGCTCAGCTACTAGACCTTGCGCTGGAGGCGAGACTCTGGCTGGATCTCGGCTCGGGGGCAGGATTTCCGGGAATGGTCGTCGCGATCCTCGCGTCCACTCAGCCGGATTTCCGCATGCATCTCATCGAATCGAACGCCAAGAAATGCGCCTTCCTTGCCGAAGTGGCCCGCGCCACCAAGGCCCATGTGGACATTTATGCCATGCGCATTGAAGACTTCGCACGCAGAACCGACACCGTAGTGCCCGACATCCTCAGCGCGCGGGCACTTGCGCCGCTGCCGCGATTGCTGGGGTTTGCCGCGCCGTTCTTCGGCGCCGACACACGGGGACTGTTCTTGAAAGGCCGCGAAGCGGAAGAAGAGGTCGAGGCCGCACGCGCCGATTGGGACGCGACCTATCGGCTGCATCCGAGCCTCACCTCCAAGGAGGGACATATCGTGGAGGTCATTAATCTGCACAAGCGTGAAAACGCCGGAGCACAATCATGAACGCCCCCGGCCCCCGCCGCACCCGCATTCTGGCTCTCGCCAACCAGAAGGGCGGCGTCGGCAAGACCACGACCGCCATCAATCTGGGCACAGCGCTCGCGGCCGTTGGCGAACGCGTCCTCATCCTCGATCTCGATCCGCAGGGCAATGCCAGTACCGGCCTCGGGGTCGACGACCGCCCCTATTCGACCTTCGACGTCCTGAGCGGCAGAGCCTCTTTGGCGCAGGCCAAGATCGCAACACATGTACCGCGGCTCTCTATCGTGCCGGCCACGATCGACCTGATGTCGTTCGAGCGGGAAACCCCGAGCTCGGGCGCGCGCCATTATCGGCTGCGCGACTGCCTCGCGGCCCTGACGGCGGCGGAGACCGAGGACAGCCGCACCACCTATGTGCTGATCGACTGCCCGCCCTCGCTTAATCTCCTCACCGTCAATGCGCTTGCGGCCGCCGATGCCGTCCTCGTGCCGCTGCAATGCGAGTTCTTCGCGCTGGAAGGCCTGGCGCAACTCCTAAGCACGGTGGAAGAGATCAGAGTTCGGCTCAACCCGAAGCTTCAGATCCACGGTGTCGTGCTCACGATGTACGATCAGCGCACCAGCTTGTCGGACCAGGTGGTCGACGATGTGCGCCGCGTCCTTGGCGACAAGGTCTATGCCACCGTGATCCCGCGCAATGTTCGCGTGGCCGAATCGCCGTCTCACGGCAAGCCTGTCCTGCTCTACGACTATCGCTGCTCCGGCAGCCAAGCCTACATCCAGCTTGCCTCGGAGGTGATCGAGCGCGAGCGGCGGATGCGTGCGGCATAAATTCTAAGACGCGTTATTGGGTGATGGGGAGGCTTCCATGGCGGCGGCGGCGCAAAAGAAAAGACTCGGCAGAGGCTTGGCCTCGCTCATCGGCGAGCGATACGAGGAGGAGGGCGCCGGCCGCGTAGACGACCAGCGCACCGTGCCGCTCGCGTCGTTGCGCGCGGGCCGCTTCAATCCCAGGCGCGATTTCTCGCAGGCGCATCTCGATGAACTCGCCGCCTCGATTCGCGAGCGCGGGCTGGTGCAGCCGCTCGTGGTGCGGCCGGTGAAGGGCGAGGCCGACACCTTCGAGATTGTCGCCGGTGAACGGCGTTGGCGCGCGGCGCAGCTTGCGCATCTCCATGAAGTCCCCGTCGTCGTTCGCGCGCTGAGCGACCAGGAGACGCTTGAGATCGCCATTATCGAGAACGTTCAGCGCGAAGATTTGAACGCGATCGAGGAGGGCGAGGGCTACCGCCAACTCATGAGCAATCACGGCTACACGCAAGACGATCTCGCCAAGGTCATCGGCAAGAGCCGCAGCCACCTTGCCAATACGCTACGTTTGCTGAAGCTGCCGGAAAGTGTGCAAGTCCTTGTTCGGGAAGGGAAATTAAGCGCAGGCCATGCCCGCGCGCTCATCGGGCGTCCCGATGCCGAGGCGCTTGCGGTTCGCATCGTGAGCGAGGGGTTAACGGTGCGCCAGGTCGAGGCGCTCACTCAGGAGCCGGCGAAGGCGGACAAACGGCCAAAGCGCGCAGGCGAGGATGCCGACACCCGCGCCGCGGAGACCGAGCTCGCCGAGGCGTTGGGTTTGAAGGTTGAGATCAAGCCTGGCCGTGGCGAGAAGGGCGAGCTTCGCATCCGCTACGGCTCTTACGACCAGCTTGAAGATGTCCGCCGCCGGCTTCTGAAACATCGCGATACCTAGTCCGCCGCGAGAAACTCCTGCGCCTTGAACAGTGACCTGAATTCAATCCCCACATCGGCGAACACTGCGTCAGCGCCCTCTTCACGATCGAGGATGGTGAGCACGAGCGCCACCGTTCCTCGTGCCGCCCGCACCGCCTGAACGGCGTCCAAGGCCGAGCCTCCCGTGGTCGTCACGTCTTCTAGGATGACCACGGTCTTGCCCGCGACGTCGTTGCCGTCGACGCGCTTCTTGGTGCCGTGATCCTTGACCGCCTTGCGCACGAAGAAACCCGGAAGGCTGCGCCCGAAGTCGCGGCTCTTCATGGCGACCGGTGCGATCAGGGGTACAGCGCCCATTTCCAGTCCACCGACCAGATCGGCCTCGACGCCCTCAAGCTCCTGCATGATCAGCTCTGCCATGAGCGCGGCGCCTTCGGGGTCGAGCATCGCCGGCTTCATGTCGAAGTAGAAATCGCTCTCGCGTCCCGAGGCGAGCACGATGCGGCCGCGCCGGAACGCGCGCGTCTTGAGCAGGTCGAAAAGCTTATCGCGTCGCGTGTCGTTGCTCATGCGCCGGTGGTCCCCGTTGGTTCGCAGAACTTGCATACAACGATGCTGTCGCGCGTCAAATCTTCGCGGTCAATTCCAGCACAAGCCGTTCGGCGAAAGCGTCTTCGAGGTCGGGCGAAAGCCGCGTCCTGCGCACGGTCTCCTGGATCGCCGGCAAGACCTGGAGCAACCGCCCAGCACCCCAGCGCCGCGCTTGTGCGGTAAAGGCATCGGCGCGCTTGAAATTTGGTGGCGGGCGGAGCGAGCGCATGGCCTGCTGCACATTGCCGCCCTGGGCATGCACCGCGGCAATCTTATGCAGCTGCGTGAAGTGCCGGCCAAGTGCAGCGAGCGCCGACGCGGCCCCTGTGCCCGCCGCGCCGAGCCGGCCAAGCTCGCGCAGCGCGCTTTTTGCGTCGCCGCCGCTCACGTCGTAAACAAAATTCTCAAGCGCGATTTCCGCCGCATCGCCGACAATGGCGTCGATATCCTCTTCCGTCACGCGGCCGCGGCTTGCGGCATACAGCGCAAGCTTGGCGACCTCGGAGCGTGACAGTGCCTGGTCCGCACCAAGCCGCGCGGCGAGATACGCTTTCGTGTCGGGGTCGATGCTCAAGCCCGCGTCCTTGAGCTCCTCGTCGATAAGGCTCGTGGTGTTCTGGGCTTCGCTGTAACACGGCAGCGCCGCAGCCTCGCGGTGGCCTTCGAACAGTTTGCGCAGAGCCGAATCGGGACGCAGATTTCCGGCTTCGATGACGAGGCCGCCGTGGGACGCCGTCGCCAAAAGCTCCCTCAGCATCGGCACGTCGAGCCGCGCGCCGGCGCCGACCCGGACCACCTTGCGCTCCGCGAACATCGGCACGGTGCGAAACTCGACCTCGATCCGCGAGGCGTCCTCGGCAAGATCGCGCTCGTCGAGCCGCACGATCTCCGCGTCGCCCTTCCCGCGCGCGCCGAAGACACGCGCAAGCATCTCCGCACGCTCGGTCACGAGGCCTGCGTCGGGCCCGTAGACGAGCGCGAAGCGGCAGGCGGGGTCGGGCGATTTGAGAAAGCGAGGAACGCTGGCGGACTTGTAGGCGACCATGTCTGTGCTGGCGGTCGGACGCTTGACCCCTCACGCGAGCCTAGGCTGCGTTTGCGAGGAAGGCCGCGATCTGGGTTTTGATGTTTTCGGCGATGGTGCGCGCCGCGCGATTCTCCGCGTCGTAGCGTGCGCGGACATTAGCGAAGATCTGCTCGTAGCGATCATACGGCGCGCGTGAGATCGCGTTGCCTTGCATGATGATCTTGCCGTCCGCAACGTTGACGAGCTTGAAGCTGGCGTTGAGCTGATAGACTTGACCCGTGGCGTCGCCGGTAATGAGCACCATCTGATTGGCCACGCTCTCCTTGATGGCGATGTCGAGCCTGAACCGCGACGGCGGTGCCTCGCTCCCACCCGTATTGGCGAAGATCAGCTCGTTGCGCACCTTCTGCCCGACGCGGCCCGGGATAGGCTCGATCTTCACGGCGGCCATGGCCTCGCGCATGTCGGAGCCGTTGGCGGTCGTGCCGTAGAGCGGGCGAAAGCCGCCGCCGCACCCCGTCAGGGTGAGCGCGAGCGCGCAAGCCAAGGCCGCGCGGGCGAGGCTCTGCCTACGCCACGACATTGACGATTCTCTGCGGCACGATAACGACTTTCTTGATCTGACGTCCCCCGACGGCGCGCACGACATTCTTGAGCTTTAGCGCCGCTGCTTCAATATCCTCCTTCGCCGCGTCCCGCGCAATCGTCAACTCGTCCCGCCTTTTGCCATTGACCTGGACGGCAATGGTGACGGTGTCGTCGACAAGGAGGGCAGGATCGGCCAAAGGCCAAGGCTCTTCGGCCACAAGGCCCCGGTGCCCAAGCAGAGCCCAGCATTCCTCGGCAAGATGGGGCACCATTGGGGCGGCAATACGGGCAAGGATTTCCGCCGATTCGCG
>NZ_JBPCOU010000037.1:0-9684 GCF_050999895.1 Methyloceanibacter sp.
CGCGCTGGCCGGATCGACGAGAAACGGGTCGTCGCTGAAGGAAACGATCGTGCCACGGAGCGCGGTGACAGATTTTTCAGTCAGAGCCGTCACTCCCGAGGACGCGGGGCGATGCGCTACACCAGCCGCGACTGCTCCACCGCGGCGTGAATGAACGATGCAAAGAGTGGGTGGGGATCGAAGGGCCGCGACTTCAGTTCGGGATGAAACTGCACGCCGACAAACCAAGGATGGTCTGGCACCTCCACGATCTCCGGCAACAGGCCGTCCGGCGAGAGCCCCGAAAAGCGCAAGCCGGCGGCTTCGAGTTTGTTGCGATAGCGCATGTTCACTTCGTAGCGGTGGCGGTGGCGCTCGGAGATGTGGGTCGTGCCGTAAATGCCGGCAACTTGGCTGCCCTTGGCAAGGACGGCATCGTAGGCGCCGAGGCGCATGGTGCCGCCGAGATTGCCGTTGGTGTGGCGCTGCTGGAGTTCCTCGCCCTTCATCCATTCGGTCATCAGGCCGATGACCGGTTCTTCGCTCGGGCCGAACTCCGTCGAGCTTGCGCCTTCGATGCCGGCGAGATCGCGTGCCACCTCGATGACGGCCATTTGCATGCCGAAGCAGATGCCGAAATAGGGAACGCGGCGCGTGCGCGCATATTTGGCCGCCTGGATTTTTCCTTCCGAGCCGCGCTCACCGAATCCGCCGGGAACGAGGATGCCGTTCACGTCCTCAAGATAGGTGGCAGCATCCTGGCACTCGAAGACCTGCGCCTCGATCCATTCGAGGTTGACCCTGACTTTGTTGGCGATGCCGCCATGCATCAGGGCTTCGCTGAGAGATTTGTACGCGTCCTTCAGCCCCGTGTACTTGCCGACGATGGCCACGGTCACCTCGCCGTCCGGATTGAGGACGGTCTCGGAGATCTCCCGCCAGCGTTCCAGGTCCGGCTCGGGCGCATCGGTAATGCCGAAGGCTGCGAGCACCTCGCGGTCCAAGCCTTCGCGGTGATAGGCGATGGGCACCTCGTAGATGCTCTCGACGTCGAGCGCTTGGATCACCGCTTCGGGACGCACATTGCAGAAGAGAGCGATCTTGCGCCGCTCGTCGCTCGGCAGCGGCCGGTCTGTCCGGCACAACAGCACATCGGGCTGAATGCCGATGGAACGGAGTTCCTTGACCGAGTGTTGCGTCGGCTTCGTCTTGAGCTCGCCGGCGCTCGGGATGAAGGGCACGAGTGTGAGGTGGATGAAGGCAGTCGAGCCGCGCGGCAGTTCGTTGCCGAGCTGGCGAATAGCCTCGAAGAAGGGAAGGCCTTCGATGTCGCCGACCGTGCCGCCGATCTCGCACAGCACGAAGTCGACACCTTCATTGCCTGTGGTGATGAAGGTCTTGATCGCGTCGGTGACGTGGGGGATGACTTGCACCGTGGAGCCGAGATAGTTGCCGCGCCGCTCCTTGGTGATGATCTCCTGATAGATGCGGCCGGTGGTGATGTTGTCGGCTTGGCTCGCGGGGCGTCCGGTGAAGCGCTCGTAATGGCCGAGGTCGAGATCCGTCTCGGCGCCGTCATCGGTGACGAACACCTCCCCGTGCTGATAGGGGCTCATGGTTCCCGGATCGACGTTGAGATAGGGGTCGAGCTTCCGCAGGCGAACGCTGTAGCCGCGCGCCTGGAGCAGTGCCCCGAGCGCCGCCGATGCGAGCCCCTTCCCTAGCGAGGAGACCACGCCGCCGGTAATGAAAACGTACCGCGCCATGGGCCTCGACCATATACGGAATCGTTCACGAGTCGTAGCCCAAAGAGCGATCGTCCACGGGCTACGCGTGGCGTTTCGGAATAAGCTAAATTAATTCGATTGCGGCGCCTGCGGCGTCGCCGGTGCCGGGCTCGGGGGTGCGACAGGGAGCTGCAGCGGCGCAAGACCGTTGCCGCCACCGGTGCTGCCGGGGATGATGGATGTCGGGGCCCGATGGGTGCCCGCCAGGATCGAGAGGACAAGGCTCGTGGTGAAGAAACCCGCCGCCAAAATTGCGGTGGCCTTCGTCAGGGCATTGCCGGCGCTGCGGCCGGTCATGAAACCACCGCCACCGCCACCGCCACCGCCGATTCCAAGAGCGCCGCCTTCGGAACGCTGCAGCAGGATTACGCCCACCATCGCGGCGGCAATCAAGAGGTGGATCAGGAGAAGCACTGTGCTCATTGGGTCGCCTTTGCTTTGTCAGCCGGTGTCTTATCCGAATCAGCCACCGTTTGGCTAGGCTTGGCTTCCGCTACTGTGGCGGGGCGGTTTGGGTTGCGGTCAGGCAGCGGCATCCCGTCGGTTGCGATCTTTGCCTTTTCCGCGCCGCCGCCACGGCACTGGAACACGATTTTCTCCTCGACCATCAAAAAGCGCCGCACCTTGTCGAGTTCCGTTGGGTCGAGATGGTCCTTGACCCAATCCGGACCGTGATCGAGGGCTGCCTGCATTTCGCGGGTCAGAAGCGCTTTGCGCTGGTCCTGAAGCTCTTTGCAGCTCTCTTTGTCGAGCGGCTCGGCCAGCACGCGCGAAGCCGCGAGCGGCAATAAGCCCGCGACGAGGAGCGCAACGGCAATGGAGCGCAGCGACAGCATTAAGGCCTCGCAGTATGATTCCCCACAGATAGCGGCAGAATGGCGAAGATTGCCGCCCTTGCCAACCACTTGGGGGCACCACTCGCCGAAGAATCGACGGGCCGGCCCGGTCAATAAGCGCATAAAATCGTATAAAAATCCTCAGCCTTCAGGCTCGCCCCGCCGACGAGGGCGCCATTCACATTTGCAATTTGGAGAAGTTCGCGGGCATTGCCGGGCTTTACCGAGCCGCCATAAAGGATGCGGACGCCGGTTCCCTCTTCTCCGATCAGCCTTGTGAGCTCAGCACGAATCACGGCGTGCACCTCGGCCACATCGTCTTGTGTGGGGGTTAGGCCCGAGCCGATGGCCCATACGGGCTCATAGGCAATCACGGTGTTCGCCGCGCGGGCGTCCCGTGGCACCGATCCGGCGAGCTGGCCTTGCACCACCTCCAAGGTCGCGCCGTTCCGGCGCTCTTGCTCGGTTTCGCCGACACAAATGATCGCCGAAAGCCCCGCGCGATGGGCTGCCTGCGTCTTGGCGTTCACCATGGCGTCGGTCTCGCCGTGATCGGTGCGGCGCTCCGAATGCCCCACGATGATCGCTTTTGCCCCAGCATCGGCCAGCATTTCGGCCGAAAGGTCGCCGGTATGCGCGCCGGAGGCCAAGGGATGACAATCCTGCGCGCCAAGCGTCACGGGGCCGCCTTCGAGCATGAGTTTGGCTTTAGTCAGAAGGGTCGCAGGCGGACAAACCATAATGTCCGTCGGCGGCAGGCCGTTCTGCGCCAGACGGTCGAGCAAGGAGGCAATCTCGGCCAGGGACGCTCCGAGACCGTTCATCTTCCAATTGCCGGCAACGAGCGGTCTGATGGCTGTCACGCCCCTCCCCTTTGTCTCAACGCGCCCTGGGCGATCGTTTTGCGCCTAAACCAAGCCTTTGCCTAGGGCCTCGCCTTGCCGCTCTTGTCTTGCTACCTATGAGGCCGTCGCAGCGCAGGACAGTCAAAAGATCGGTCCATCGCGCCGCCTTGGCAACTCATTGAACGGAAGGCTTGAAGCGTGGCACTCGACACTTTGCGCAGAGGCGCGGGACGGTTCTTCGGCGTGATCCTTCTCGGATTGCTCGTGATCAGCTTCGCGATTTGGGGCATCGCGGACATTTTTACCGGCTATGGCAGCCAGACCCTGATTAAAATCGGCGACACAGAGATCACGCAGCAGGACTATATGCGCACCCAGCAAGAGGTGCTGCGCTCGATGAGCGCATCGGCCGGACGAAGCCTGAGCATCCAAGAAGCGCGCACCATGGGCCTCGATAATCGCGTGCTGGAGCGGCTGATCGGCGGCGCCGCCGTCGACAATCATGCCGAGGATCTGCGCCTTGCCGTCGGCGACGATGCGATTCTCCAGGAGATCATGAAGGATCCCTCCTTTCAGGACAGCACCGGGCAATTCAGTCCAATCGCGTTCCAGCAGGCGCTGCGCACGGTCGGGCTAACGGAGCAGGGCTATCTTGCTTCGCAGCGCGAGCGCAATTTACGCCGGCAACTTCTCTCCACCGTCGGTAAAGGCGTGACGGCGCCGCAAATTCTGCTCGATGCCCTCAACCGCTTCAACAGCGAGACGCGCACGTTGCGGTATGTCCTCGTGCCCGACACGGCTGCGGGAGCCGTGCCCGAGCCGACCGAGGAGCAGCTTAAGAGCTACTACGACAATCACCGCGCAAAGTTTACGCAGCCGGAGTTCCGCAAACTCGGCCTCCTCGCCGTGACGCCGGAATCGGTGCGCGATCAGGTGCAGATCACCGAGAACGATCTCAAGACGACTTACGAGGCGGACAAAGGCCAACTCGGCAATCCCGAGCGGCGGCAGGTGCAGCAAATCCCCTTCGCGGACAAGGCGGCCGCCGATGCGGCGCTGCAGAAGATCCAGTCTGGCACGGATTTCATGGAGGTCGCCAAGCAGAACGGTTTGAGCGAGGGCGACGTCGATCTCGGGCTGTTGAAGCGCGGCGATCTTGCCGATCCCGCCGTCGCCGAGGTGGCGTTTGCCGCCGAGGAAAATAAAGTCAGCGGTCCAGTGACGGGCAAACTCGGCAGCACGGTGCTGCTCCGGGTGACCAAGATCGAGCCGGGCAAGACCCCGACCTTCGAAGAGGCCAAGCCGGAACTGGAGAAAAAGCTTCTCAAGGAGCGTGCGACCGGCGCGATCTTCGATCTGCACGATAAGATCGAGGATGAGCGCGCATCCGGCACGACCCTTGCGGAAATCGCAGGAAAATTCAAACTCAAGTTCGAGACGATCGATCAGGTCGACCGCCAGGGGCGCAAGCCCGACGGCTCCACGGTCACCCTTCCGGCGCAACAGACGGTGCTGGACGCCGCATTCAGCAGCGACAGCGGCGTCGAGAACGATCCGATCGACGCCAAGGACGAGGGCGTGATTTGGTACGATGTTTTGGGTGTCGTGCCGCAGCAGGTGAAGCCGTTCGACCAGGCCAAAGAAGACGTTGCCAAGGCGTGGCGTACGGATGAGGTCCGGACCCAACTTGCGAAATTTACGCAAGACCTCGTGAACGCGCTGAGCGGCGGCAAGACGCTCGAAGACGTGGCGAAAGAGCTGAACGCGGAAGTCATGTCGAGCGATCCGCTCAAGCGGAACGATATCGGCGTGAATGTTCTCAAGCCTGCCGTCGCCCAGGCCTTCACTCTGCCGCAAGGCGGGTTTGGGTCGGCACCTTCCGGCATTCAGGAAGGCCGCATCGTATTCCAGGTGGATAAGATCACGCCGCCCGAGCCGCTCGATGCGGCGGGTCTGGCCCAGGTCAAGCAACAGCTCGGCCTCTTCGTCAGCGACGACATCATCGCGGAGTATTTTGGTGCGCTCGAAGGCCGCTATGGCGTCAGCGTCAATCAAGAGGCGCTCGCCAAGCTGACCGGGACCGGCGAGCAGCCATGAACCCCGCGCCTGCTGCCTCCGTAACGCCGCTACCGCAGAGCGACGGCAGCGCTCCCATCGAGCCGGATTTCGCGACTTTCGCGCGCCTCTATGAGCAAAGCGTGCCGCAAGTGGCTTGGACGCGACTAGTCGCGGATCTCGATACGCCCGTCTCGGCGATGCTTAAACTCGCGGATGAGCGGCCCAACAGCTTTCTGCTCGAGTCAGTCGAAGGCGGGGCAACGCGCGGACGCTATTCAATTATCGGTTGCGAGCCGGATCTGATCTGGCGCGCGAATGGCGCCACGGCCGAAATCAATCGTACGCCACAGGTGGACGCTGAGGCGTTTGCACGCTCACCGCTTTCGACCCTCGACTCGCTGCGGGCGTTACTCAAGGAATCCGCGATCTCGCTGCCGCTCGGTTTGCCGAGCATGGCATCGGGCGTCTTCGGCTATCTCGCTTATGACTCGGTGCGGCTGATCGAGGATTTGCCGAGCGACAAGCGCGACCCGTTACAATTGCCGCACAGCATCATGGTGCGGCCGACGCTCATCGTCGTGTTCGACAGCGTCAAGGACGAGATGACCGTGGTGACACCGGTGCGGCCTGTCGATGGCGTGAGCGCGAAGGCAGCCTTTGCGCGCGCGGGAAAACGCCTCAGCCTTGCCATCGAACGGCTGGAGCAGCCCCTGCCGCATACGAGCGACACGGATCTCGCCACGCCGCATCCGGAGCCGTCGGGCAGCACTAGCGCCGAGGCCTATAAAGCGAAGGTTCTGCGCGCGAAGGAATACATCGCCGCCGGCGACATCTTCCAAGTGGTGTTGAGCCAGCGCTTCGAAGCGCCGTTCACGCTGCCATCGTTCGCGCTCTACCGCGCGCTCCGGCGCGTGAACCCCTCCCCGTTTCTCTATTATCTCAATTTCGGCAAATTCGCCGTGGTGGGCTCGAGCCCGGAAATCCTGGTGCGGGTCCGCGAGGGCAAGGTCACCATCCGACCGATCGCGGGGACGCGTCCGCGCGGCGCCACGCCCGAAGATGATGCGAAACTCGCGCAAGAACTGCTGGCGGATGCCAAGGAGCGCGCGGAGCATCTGATGCTGCTCGACCTCGGCCGCAACGATGTCGGCCGCGTGGCGGAGATCGGCAGCGTCGCGGTCACCGACTCCTTCTTCCTGGAATATTACAGTCAGGTGATGCACATCGTTTCGAACGTCGAGGGCCGGCTCGACCCGAGCCACGACGCCGTCGATGCGCTGATGGCGGGCTTTCCCGCTGGCACCGTGTCGGGGGCGCCCAAGGTGCGCGCCATGGAGATCATCGATGAACTCGAAGACGACGCCCGCGGCCTCTATGCCGGCTGCGTGGGCTATTTCTCCGCCAATGGCGACATGGACAGTTGCATCGTGCTGCGCACCTCAGTCGTGAAGGACGGTGTCATGTATGTGCAGGCCGGCGCCGGGATCGTCGCAGACTCCGTTCCGGAGAACGAGCAGACGGAATGCGTGAACAAGGCGAAGGCGCTCTTCAAGGCGGCGGATGAAGCGGTGCGCTTCGCAGCCCGTGCCAAGAGGGGTCAATGATGCTCACGCTCAGTCTGTTGCGTCATGCCAAGTCGAGCTGGAAAAATCCTGGCCTTCCGGATCATGATCGTCCGCTTGCGACGCGGGGCGAAATCGATGCGCCGCTGATGGGCCGGGCCATGACGGCGCACGGCATCGTACCGGAGTTGGTCCTCTGCTCCTCGGCGCGGCGGACCCGCGACACCCTTGCCCTCGTGCTGCCGGAGCTGAAAACCGAGCCGCGCGTCGTCTATGAGGACGCCCTTTATCATTCCCCGCCAGCAACGATGCTGAAGATGCTGCAAGATACGCCGTCAGCCGTCAGCAGCGTCACGCTCGTCGGGCATAATCCTGAGATCCAGGCCTTGGCGCTGGATCTGATCGGGCATGGCGCGAAGCTGCTGCGGGACCAGCTGGCGGCAAAGTACTCGACCACAGGGCTTGCGGTGATCAATTTCCCGGCGTCGCTCTGGCAGGACGTCTCGGTTAACAGCGGCACGTTGAGCCTTTTTCTGACACCGAAAGGCGTCAAGGCGTAGTCCCGCCTGCCGCTCCCCATGCCTTCGGAGGCGCGCCACCTTGACGGCACGACGACCCGAGGCGTAACACCACAACATGCTTACGCTCATCGATAACTACGATAGCTTCACATATAACCTCGTGCATTTCCTCGGCGAACTGGGCGCAAGCACGCGCGTCTATCGCAACGACAAGGTGACCGTCGAAGAGGTGCTTGCCGAGCGCCCGAAGGCCATCGTGCTGTCTCCCGGTCCATGCGATCCGGACCGCGCCGGCATTTGCCTGGGGCTCATCGAGCGCGCTGGGCCCTATTTGCCGATCCTCGGCGTGTGCTTGGGGCATCAGGCCATTGGGCAGGTCTATGGCGGTCGTGTGGTGCGCGCACCCACGCTCATGCATGGCAAGCTGTCGAAGGTGCATCACACCGCCCAAGGCGTGTTCGCGGGGCTCCCGCAAGATTTCTCCGCGACGCGCTATCACTCTCTGGTCGTCGAGCGCGAAAGCCTGCCTGAGTCACTTGAAATCACGGCGGAGACGCCGGACGGGGTGATCATGGGCTTACAGCACAAGCGCTATCCCGTGCATGGCGTGCAGTTCCACCCCGAGAGCATCGCCTCGGAGCATGGGCATCACCTGCTCGCAAATTTTCTGGATCTCGCGCGTGTCGAGCGGGAAGCGCGCGGGCCGGCACAGAAAGACAGCGTCGGTGCCCTCTAGCGTGGCGACGCATGAGGTGAGTGCGGCGGCGGATCTGCGCTGCGCCATACGCAAGATCGCGGAAGGCGGAAGCCTCACGCAAAGCGAAGCGGCCGAAGCCTTTGATCTCATTATGTCGGGCCGCGCGACGGATGCGCAGATCGGCGCGCTCCTCCTCGGCCTGCACGTGCGTGGAGAAACGGTAGAGGAAATTGCCGGCGCCGCCCGTGCCATGCGCGCAAAGGCGCTGAAGGTCACGGCGCCCGAAGGCGTCATCGATACATGCGGCACCGGCGGCGACGCCAAAGGAACCTACAACATCTCGACCTGCGCCGCTTTCGTGGTCGCAGGCGCCGGCGTTCCGGTCGCCAAGCACGGCAATCGCTCCATCTCCTCGCAGTCGGGCTCCGCGGACGTGCTCACCGCACTCGGCGTGAATATCGATTGCACGCCGGAGACGATCGCACTCTGCATCGAGCAGTGCGGACTCGGGTTCATGTTTGCGCCTGCGCATCATGCCGCCATGAGGCACGTCGCCCATGTGCGCACGGAGCTTGGCACGCGGACCATCTTCAACCTGCTCGGCCCCCTCGCCAACCCGGCGAGCACCAAGTTTCAAATCGTCGGTGTGTTTGCGGAGAAGTGGGTTGAGCCAATCGCTAACGTGCTTGGCCTCCTCGGCGTCCAGCGGGCCTGGGTGGTGCATGGCGCGGACGGCCTGGATGAGCTGACCACGACCGGCATCAGCCACGTCGCGGCGCTCGACTCCGGAAAAATTTCCACCTTCAAGATCACGCCGAAGAACGCAGGGCTACCCGAGGCAAAGCTCGAAGATCTCAAAGGTGGCGACGCTATCGAGAATGCCGTCCATATCACCGCGCTGCTGCAAGGCATGACAGGGCCGTTCCGCGATATCGTGCTGCTCAATGCGGCGGCGGCGCTGCTCGTCGCGAGCAAAGCCAAGACGCTCCGCGAAGGCGTTGCGCTCGCAAGCGAATCGATCGACAGCGGCAAGGCCAAGGGTGTCCTCGACGCGCTGGTCGAGCTTAGCCGTGATAAGGTCTGAGTATGGCAGACGTGCTCGACAAGATTCTTGCCTATAAGCGGGTTGAACTAGAGATCGCAAAGGAGGCCGTGCCATCCGCCGCGCTACGCAAGCGCACGGATACCGCCTCGCCGGGGCGGCCCTTTGCCGGGGCATTGCGCGCAAAGCTGTCAAAGGGAGAGATTGCCCTCATCGCCGAGATCAAGAAGGCGAGCCCCTCCAAAGGCTTGATCCGCGCCGACTTCGATCCGCCCGCACTGGCGCGGGCCTACGAGGCTGGCGGCGCGGCCTGCCTCTCGGTGCTCACCGACACCCCCTCCTTCCAAGGCCACCCGG
>NZ_JBPCOU010000079.1:0-5817 GCF_050999895.1 Methyloceanibacter sp.
CTTCTCAATCTCGCATCGGCGTCGAACTCCGAGGACAGCGAGGTGCTGTGGGGCTTCATCCGCCGCTATTGCCCCGACGCAACGCCCGAACAGCATCCGCTGCTCGACGATCTCGTCGGTTATGCCATTCGCTACTTCCATGACTTCGTGAAGCCGGCGAAAAACTATCGGGCGCCGACCGCGAAGGAGCGCGCCGCGCTCACCGATCTCGATGCGCGGTTGGGATCGTTGCCGGACAAGGTCCTCGCCGAGCAGATCCAGGCGGAGGTCTACGCCGTCGGCAAGGAGCACGGCTTTGAGCCGCTGCGCGTTTGGTTCTCCGCCCTCTACGAGGTGCTGCTCGGCCAGACCCAGGGCCCGCGCTTCGGCGGCTTCGTCGAGCTGTACGGTGTCCCCGAAACACGAGCCCTGATTGCGAAGGCGCTCAAATAGCGTGTCGGAAGGTGCCCAATTGCCGAGGAATCCGCCTTCTCCGGAACTAAGTGCCCCCCTAAATGTTAGGCATGCGACGGGTCGCCGGCGTTGCGCCGTAATCGTGACGCTCGGCCGGTCTCTGTCCGCTCGAGATGAGCGCAAGCCCAATAATCCAGGAGGAAACTCAATGAAAATCGCAACCGTTGCTGCGCTCACTGTCATGTTGAGCGCCGGGTATGCTTTTGCTGGCGGCGGTGCCCCAGTTCCTGAGGGATCGCAGAAGGATCCCGCGTCCGGCCGTCCCGGCAAGGTGCTGGATGACGCGGCGTGCACGAAGGCCTGGGAAACAGCCGGTCCCGACGGCGACACGCTGTCCAAGGACAAGGCCACGCCCTTCATCATCAACTACCAAATGGTCGATACGTCGAACGACGGGAAGATTTCCCAGGAAGAGTGGAAGACAGGTTGCGGCAAGGGTTGGATCAGCTCCGACGACGCCGCCACCGCCAAGGACATGCAAGGAACGCCCGCCCAATAGGCTCGCGCACTGTTAGGATAGCGAACGGCCTCCGGTTTCAACTGGAGGCCGTTCTTTTTTGACGACGGCCTATTCGCCGGGTTCGCTCCGCTTTTCGAGAAAGAACCGCAGCATCTCGCGCGACGCATCCGGCCCGGCCGGATCGGTGTAGCTGCCCTCCGGACTTCCACCGGACCAGGCATGCCCGCTGCCGTGGATCACCCATTCCTGTGCGACGGCAAGCCCCGTTCGATCGCGCGTGACAGTGCGGGTATGGTACCGGGCAGCCGAGCCGGTCTCTCTTGGGTGCTCCACGCTGACGTGATCCTTGCCGTGCGGCCCGACAATCTTTGCGGCGTTGGAAGGATGCACGACCGTGTCCGCATCGCCATGAAAGACGATGGTACGAATGCGAGCGGCGCCGTGTCCGCCAGCGCGCGGTGACCGTCGCCCTCGCGGCCCGGCATCGCCGCGCATTGCGGCGAAGGCCGATGGCAGGTCGCCCGCGGATGCGTAAGCCAGGCCGGAATGGACACCGATCCCGGCATAGAGGTCGGGATAGGTGGCGCCCATCACAGCCGCCATCGCTCCGCCGGCCGAGAGACCGGCGACGAACACCGCTTGCGGATCGATGTCGTGCTCCGTGACGACGTCGCCCGTGATGCCGGCGATGATCGACGGCTCGCCGCGCCCGCGCATCTGATCTTCTTGCCTGAACCAGTTCCAGCATAACGATGCATTCGCTTCCCTAGGCTGGGTCGGATAGGCGACGATGAAGCCGTTCTCCTCGGCGACGTCGTTCATGCGGGTGCCGGCCGCGAAGTCCTCGGCATCTTGCGTGCCGCCATGCAGCATGATCACCAACGCACGCCGTCCATCGGGTGTATGGCGCGGAATATAGAGCCGGTAGTTTCGGCTGCCGGCCGCGCAGGTAAAATTGCGGCTCAAGAATTGTGCGCCTTCCGGAATCTCGATCCTCTTGCGCGCCTTGGTGACGGCCAACCCATTGAGATTGAGATTGAGCTGCTGCAGCCCGCTCTGCCTGAGTGTCTCGACAATCCCGCCGGCCGGCCGCGCCGCCCACGTTGCGCCGGGTGGCGTCCAAGTTCCGCCGGGCGGAGTCCATGACGGCGACCGCGCGTCTGCACGCGGCGCGCGTTCCGTCGTGCTCTCAGCTTCGATGCTGTCGGCCGTGAGATCGACGACATGGTGCTCGATCGCGCGACGCATCGACTGCGGTTCGCTCGCGCCTTCGCGGGGGCCCGCTCCGCGGCCAGCCAACGTCTCTTGAATGACGCGCGTCGCTTCCGCGAGTTTCTGTGCGGTCGTCAGGTCCAGGCTGGCGCGAATGGCGGCCGCAAAATCGTGTGTCATTGTTCGGTTCCTCGCTGAAGGGTTTCGCGTCAGAAGATGCGATCGACCAAGGCGGCTTTGATCTCTTTGCTGGCGTGCAGGGCGCCCAGCACCGTGATGGAGTCGATGGTCCCCAAGGCGAGTGCCACCGGCACGTCGGGAGCGATGCTGGCCAGGCCGAGCACCTTGATGTGCAGCTTTTCGCCGGCTGCTTTCACCGCCTCCAGATCGTCGCGCGTATAGTGCCGGAGCCCGAGCTCCAGCGTGTGCCGCGTGATCGACTTTTTGACTTCCTCGCCATGCGCCGAAAGCTGGTTCCGGATCGCCGTCCGAATGAAATCGGAGCGGTTCGAATAGAAGCCTTCCTGCACCAAGAGATCGATATGGCCGAGGTCGACGTAACCCACATTGATCGTGATCTTCTCGGTTTCACCCGCTTTGTCGCGGAGCCGAATAATCTCAGCCATTACCATCTCCATCCTGTTAGATGGTATATGGATGGTTAATGGATGGTTGTCAAGGGCGCCACGCGCGAATTGCACCCCGGGGGCCCTCGATCTCGACAGGTGCTGAGATCGTCCCGACCACGGCGCACGCATAGTCAGGTCGGGTTTCTCTCCCGACCCCGGCAGGGCGCAAGTGATGGAACGGGCCGCGGATCAGCCGCGTCAACGATGCCTTGGCCTGTGCGCCGCACGGCCAGTTCTTGCCCTCTTCGTCCTTGCAGGTTTCCGCGGGATCGGCGCGTATGCCCGCAAGCCGGATGACCACGCCTTGCGAGGAAAGCGTCCCGGCGTCGCGGACCTTCACATGAAATAGCGCTTGGTGTCGCCCGCGGCCTTGGTCTTGGATTTCGTCGAGGTCTGCAATGCCGCGAGCCTCTCGGCCTCCGCCGCCTCCTGTGCCAGCAGAATTCGCTTCGTCTCTTCCGGCGGCGGTATCGATTTCAGTTTGGCTTGCGGGGCCGGCGTTGGCGCTGCCGGGGTTGCGAGCTTCGCTTCTGGCTTGGCGGCGTCCGCCATCCTGGCCGGCGGTGTGGCGGTGGGCGATATCGCCTGCGCGGGAACCGCCGGCTCTTGTGCGGGCGGGGATACAGGCATTTGCAGGGCAGGGGCTTGGGCGGCGCCGGAGTGAACCGGGGCGTCGGCGTGTCGTCGGGCCGCCACACGATCTTCACCTCGAAGGGCGGCACGGTCCACCATACGAAGAAGCCGAGCACGGCCACCCCGAGCGGGATGGGGAGGCGGGTGAGAAGCTTCATGCGTGGGCGAGGTCCGTTGCCGCGCCCGCCAGTCTAACCCGTTGCCGCTGATTTCGTAAAAACCCGTCATCGGGCGGCTGGCCTTACTGGCTCGCCCAGACGATGCGCGCGATCCACTCTAACCGCTCCATGGGAAAAACGAGATTGGCGTGGGCCGGATTGAGCGAGGCAAGCTCGATGCTTTTCATCGAACGCCGCACCAGCACTTTGGCCATCACCTCGCCGTCGGTCGTGCGCAGCACGACGCGGTCGCCTTTGCGCGTCGGGGAGTTGGGCGAGACGATGAGGATATCGCCGTCGCGGTAGAGCGGCGCCATGCTGTCTCCCGTCACCTCGAGCGCATAAGCGTTTTCGTCGTCGACCTTCGACACGCGGATCTGATCCCAGCCGCCGCCGACGGGAAAGCCGCCATCGTCGAAAAAGCCGCCGCCCCCCGCTTGGGTCAGCCCGATCAGCGGAATAGGCTGTGGCGTCGCGCGACCGCGCTGGCTGCCGGCGACAAGGGCGGTGAAATCCTCGAAGCTCGCGCCCGTCGCGGTAAGCACCTTCGCGATGCTCTCGGTGGTGGGCCAGCGCGGGCGGCCTTCGCCGGTGACGCGCTTCGATTTATTAAAGGCGGTGGGATCAAGCCCTGCGCTTTTGGCGAGGCCCGATGCCGACAGGCCATAGCGCCGCGCGAGCGCGTCGATCGCGCTCCAGACTTTTGCATGTGTCAGCTTGTTCACCGCCAGAGCGCCCCGGCAATCCTAGAAAGTGGCGGAATTAATACCTAGTTACAGGAATTTATGCCTCATTTATCCCCAGCCTGTCCACTCCTTCTGTTGCGCCCGTAGGGGACTCGGAGGTGTCGAAAGCGTGGTTTAGAAGCCTACGGCTCTGGCGCCGAGCGTCTGCTTTGCACGAGCTCCATGCCCTCCAAAGCGCGTTTGCTAAGCTCATCTGCGTTCGTAATGCCGGTCGCGGCCAGCGCGCTGAGCGTCTCTGCGAGTTTGGTTCGCAACTCGCTGTCCCTGTCCCAATCGCGGAAAGGATCGTTAGCTTTTAGCGTCGTCAAAGTGGCGTTGAACGCGGATTCCAAGGACAAAAGGCCTTTGGCATCGAAAGCTTGGGGATGGTTCGGGTGCATTTTTCAGGCTCCCTGTTTCCAGCCGGGAGCGCGACGCAGGCCACCGGTGCCTGGGGGAAACTTGACCGGTGATCAGCAAGCCTAGCAGGGGCGCGACCGGCGGCTGGTCAGTTTTATACACATGCGCCCCCTATCCCGGAAATATCCCTCCCGTTCCGGAGGCGCGACTCCCAACTGGGGGCATTTCTTGTCGCTGAGCCAGGCGGCAGCTAGTCTGCGCCCGAGGAGCCATGCCAAGCCACGTCTATAAGATCTGCACCGCAGCCGAGCTCGAAGAGGCCCGAGCCAAAGGCCGCTTCGAGGGTTCCGCCGACGATCGCCGCGATGGGTTCATTCATTTGTCCGCCCGCGACCAGCTTCACGGCACCCTCGCGAGGCATTTCGCGGGCCGGACCGGGCTTGTCCTCCTGACCCTCGACCCCGAAAGTCTCGGCGATGGTCTGAAATGGGAGATTTCGCGCGGCGGCGCGCTCTTTCCTCACCTTTATGCCCCGCTTGATCTCGCGGTCGTGCTGCGGGTTGCGAAACTGCCGGTTGGCGGCGACGGCCGCCACAGCCTGCCGCCCGGAGCCACGGCATGAACGCGCTGTTCGGGCTCGGCCAAGCCTTCCTCCTCGCCTTCGATCCCGAACGGGCGCACGAGCTTGCGGTGAAGACGCTGGAGCTCGGCCTCTACCCGCGCGTCTCCGCTCCCGACGACGCGCGGCTGCGGCAATCCCTGTTCGGCCTCGAATTCTTAAATCCCATTGGCATGGCAGCCGGCTTCGACAAGAATGCGCGCGTGCCTTCGCAGCTCCTCGCCATGGGCTTCGGCTTCGTCGAAGTCGGCACGCTCACGCCGCGCCAGCAGTCCGGCAATCCCACCCCGCGCATCTTCCGCTCCGCACCCGACCGCGCAATCGTGAACCGCCTCGGCTTCAACAATGAGGGGCATGAGGCGGCGCTGGCGCGATTTCGCAACCGGCCGTCCGGAATCGTCGGCGTCAATATCGGCGCCGGGAAGGATAGCGCGGACCGAGCCGCCGACTATGTTCTCGGCATCGAGCGCTTCCGCTCGGTCGCGAGCTATTTCACCGTCAACATCTCCTCACCCAACACGCCGGGCCTGCGCGATCTCCAGGCGCCGGACGCGCTCGATGCGCTGCT
>NZ_JBPCOU010000055.1:0-18828 GCF_050999895.1 Methyloceanibacter sp.
CCTACCGGCCGCTTTGGCCCGACCATTGAGGTGAGGCAGGATGCGCTGGCGCGGACAACGAGAAAGCGAAAATGTCGAGGATCGCCGCGGGCAGGGTGGCGGCTTCGGCTTCCCGTTTCCGGGCGGCGGCATGCGCTTTCCGAGCGGCGGCGGTGGACGCGGCGGCGGCATCGGCATTGTCGGATTTCTGATCATCCTCGGTCTGATGCTGTTTTTCGGGCTCGATCCGAGCACGATCATCCAGAGTGGTCCGTCCGGGGATGGCAGGAATTTCCCTGACATCCGCTTGCCGGAGTCGCGCCCTGGCACCACAAATTCCCCCGGTACCGGCGCGGACCGTCCGATCTCGCGGCCCGAAACCGGCAGCGCCGACGACCTCAAGCAATTCATCTCCGTCGTTCTCGCCAACACCGAGGATGTCTGGGAGAACCTGCTTGGAAGCTACGGCAGACGCTACAACGATCCGACGCTCGTGCTCTTCAGCGGCGCCGTTCGCTCCGCGTGCGGCACCGGCATGGCCGCCATGGGCCCGTTTTACTGTCCGAGCGACGAGAAGGTCTATATCGACCTTTCCTTCTTCGAAGAGCTGAAGAGCCGTTTCCTCGCGCCCGGAGACTTCGCGCAAGCCTATGTCATCGCGCACGAGATCGGGCACCACGTGCAGAAACTACTGGGCATCGCCGATCAGGTGGAGGCGGCGCGGCAGCGCTTGAGCAAAGAGGCAGCCAACTCGCTGCAAGTGCGTATGGAGCTTCAGGCTGATTGCTTCGCGGGCATCTGGGCCAAGCGCGCCGGCCAACGCGACAACATCATCGAGCCCGGCGATATCGACGAGGCGCTCGGCGCCGCGAGCGCCATTGGCGACGATCGCATCCAGCGCCAGACCCAAGGCTATGTCGTGCCGGATTCCTTCACGCACGGCTCCTCGGCCCAACGCGTGGCCTGGTTCCGCAAGGGTTACGAGAGCGGCGACCTCGACGACTGCGACAGCTTCAATACGGACGAACTTTGAGCAGTCTGCACGACTACGCAATTTGGCGGCAAAGACGCGATCTGTGGGCTGCATCCACTGATCTCGAATTGAACATTCCCCGCGCAGGGCTATTCTTGAGGCGCCAGTGATTCTGGCCAAGACGACCCAGGGGGAGAGCGCGGTGAAGCGGCTGCTACTGCCAGCGTTCTGCGCAGCATTTCTCGCTACCGCCCCGATCGCCGCTGCCGCGGACCACGTCATCATCTTGGACGCCGCTCTTTCTCTCAGCGGCAAATCCGCACCGAACGGCGCGCACACCAAGAACGGCTACGACCTCGCGTTGCGCCGGGTCAACAAGCGCGGCGGCATTGCCATCGCCGGCATTCCCTACGAGCTGGTCATCAAATATTATGACGACGAATCCACGCCGGCGCGGGGCACTGAACTCGCCGAGCGTTTGATCAAGCAGGACGGCGTCAAATATCTGCTGGGGCCGTTCAGTTCCGGCCAGACCAAAGCGATCCTGCCCGTGATCGAGAAATACCGCGCACCAATGGTGGAAGCGAACGGCGCCGCGCGTGAGCTCTTCACCAAGGGCTACCGCTACATCTTCGCCGTGCTCTCTACCTCCGACCAATTCTCGCACCGGCCATCGAGCTTGCCGCGAAGCATGCCGAGAAGCTTGGCAAGAAGCCCTCGGAGATCAAATTCGCGCTCGCCATGGAGAACGACCCGTTCGCCGAGGATGTTCGCGCCGGCGTGCTGGACGACATCGAACGGCTCGGCATGAGGGTCGTCATCGACGATCAGTTAGCGCCGGAGCTGAACGACATGTCCGCAACCTTGACCAAGGTGAAGGCGCTCAAACCGGATGTGCTCATTATCTCCGGGCAGGAGAAGGGGGCGATCACGGCGGTCACGCAGATGAAAGCGCTTAACGTCTATGTGCCCGTGGTCGCGATGACGCATTGCGACTCCGCGCAGCTCGCCGAGAAATTGCCGGCGGCGGAGTATGTGCTTTGTGCCATGCAATGGCATCGAACGCTCAATTACCAGGCGAGCTGTTCGCCACACCGGTCGAGTTCGCCACCGAGTTCAAGGGCGGGTATGGCTATGAGGCTCCGTATCAGGCGGCACAATCGGCGGCCGCCGTGGAAGTCTTCGCCGACGCCTTCAAGCGGGCGTAGAGTCTCGATCCGGTGAAAATCCGCAACGCGCTAGCCGCGACCGAGCTCAAGACGTTCTACGGGAAGGTGAAATTCGACGAGACCGGGCGCAACGTCGCCAAGTCCATGGTGCTGAGCCAGGTGATCGACGGCAAATACGTCATCGTGTGGCCCGCCGAACGCGTCAAGCGCGACCCCATGCTGCCGCGGCCCAAGCAATAGCAGTCGACGGAGCCGCTTCTTACGCACGAAAGACTAGAGCGAGTCGCCCGCGAAGACCGTCGCCTCGCAGGGCCGCTCCACTTTCTTGAAAAGGATGCAGGCTTGTGCCGCCTCGACAGCATTGGAGAAGGGGCCTGCGATCAGGCGCCACTTCTTGTCGGGGGCGAGAACACGGCGCGGCTGCAGGCCGGCCACGAGCGCCGCATGCTTGGAGAGATATTCGCGCCAGAGCGGCCGGAGGCCATTCTGGTTGTCCGTACTGCCGATCTCGATCCCGAAGCGGGTGCTGCCGTCATTTGCCGCGGGCGGCAGCGCGACCGGATCGAACTTCGCGATCTCCGTAGGCACCGCTTCCGTCGGGGCGGAAGGATCGTCGGTGGACGTCGGCGCCGGCGCTGAACTGTTGTCAGCGGGGGGTGCGTCGTCCGGCGAGGCTGACGCCACGCTCTCTTCAGCCAGCGCCGGAGACGCCGGATCCTCAGGCACTTCAGTGTCTTCAGGCGCGCTCGCGTCGTCTTGCAGACCTTCGGCACCGCCCTCGACCGGTTCGGGTGCTGCGGAAGCGGCGGCGGTGTTGGCGGGTGCAGGCTTTTCTTCGGGCTTCGTCGCGGCGATCACAGGCTTCGGCGCCTCGACGGGTTTCGGCGCGGCGACCGTCGGCTTCGGCGCCTCGATGGGTTTCGGCGCCTCGAAGGCTTTCGGTTTTTCGGCCGGCTTCTCTGGGGGCCTTACCGGCGCGGGCGGCGCGGGCGTCTCGGCTTGCTCCGGCTCGGGCGGCACGATCGGCTCCGGCGTCGGCAGCGAGGTCGTGACCGAGGTGGCCGGCGGCAGGGCAGCGACCGGGCCGAGGATTTTCTCGATCGGCTTCAGCCGCTTGTTGAACTCGTCCATCTTATGCGTCAGGTCGCGCATCGCGGTCTTGACGGAATCTATGTCTTGACCGCGGGCATCGTTGGCCTCGGGCAAGGCAGCGACCTGCTCGGCGGTCTGTGTATCGTCTTCGGAGTCGCCTTGCGGGGCGGGGACGGGCGTGGTTGACGCGATAACCTCGTCGCCTTGAGCTGGCGGATCGACGACCAGGCCGACGAGATAGAGCGTCGAGAAACCGGCAAGCAGGATCCAGAAAAAGGCGAAGAGGCTTGGCACCCAATTCCTAGCGCCGCTCTGCCGATCAATAAGAGCCATGGTTTCGTAAGCCTCCGCCGCGAATCTACGCCGAAAAGCGCCGGTATTATGGCCCGCTTCGACCTGCCCCCTCAAACGCCGGAGATTACTCCCTCTACCCAGATGGTCAATTCTCCGTTGAGATCCCGGTCGCTCATTGCGACGCGGGGTTATGGCTCTGGTCATCGCTTTGCACTAGAGAAGCAACTTCAGGGGCACGCGATTGCGGCATTCGCCAAGCCATGAACGTCGCTCTCTTTGATGCTCAATTATGCGGATTTGTGCGCATTTGCGGTGATTTGCGGTGACCGACGCGACATGACACAGACCAACGCTCTCGCCATCATTCTCGCGGCCGGCAAAGGCACGCGCATGAAGTCGGGCTTGGCGAAAGTGCTGCACAAGATCGGCGGCGCTACGCTGCTTGCCCACGTCATGAAGGCTGCCGCCGGCGTCGACCGGGCTTGCGTTGTCATCGCGCCCGAGATGGAGGCGGTCGGCGAAGCGGCGAAGGCGCTCGATCCGACTGCCGAGATCTTTGTGCAGCGGGAGCAGCGCGGCACCGCCCACGCGGTGCAGACCGCGGAGGCGGCGTTTGCGAATTTCGGCGGCCCGGTCGTCGTGCTCTATGGTGACACGCCGCTCCTGCGCGCCGGCACGCTCGGCGAAATCCGGCAGGCGCTCGACGGCGGCGCTGATGTCGTGGTGATCGGCTTCGAGGCCGCGGACCCTACGGGCTATGGCCGCATGTTGCTCGACGCGGGCGGACGGCTGCTCGGCATCCGCGAGCACAAGGATGCAAGCGAGGAGGAGCGCAAGGTCACGCTCTGCAACTCGGGCATCGTGGCGTTTCGCTCCGGCAAGACGCTGGGCGATCTCTTGAGGCGTATCGGCAACGACAACGCCAAGGGCGAATTCTATCTCACCGACGCGCTCGCGCTCGCCTATGACGACGGGCTGGAAACGCGCATGGTGCGATCCGAGGAAGAAGAGGTGCGCGGGGTAAATTCGCGCGCCGAGCTGGCCGCGGCGGAAGCCATCATCCAACAGCGCTTACGGGCAAGCGCGATGGAGAAGGGTGCGACCCTGGTTGCGCCGGAAACCGTTTTCCTCAGCCACGACACCGTGATCGGCAAGGACGTCATCATCGAACCGAATGTCGTGATCGGCCCCGGCGTCAGTATTGAGGACGGCGCGACGATCAAAGCCTTCTGCCACATCGAGCGCGCGCAGATCGGAAAAGGCGCTACGGTCGGCCCATTCGCACGGCTCAGGCCCGGCGCCACGCTTGCTAAGGACGCGCATGTCGGCAACTTCGTGGAGATCAAGCAATCCGATATCGGCGAGGGCGCCAAAGTTAACCATCTCACCTATATCGGCGACGCGAGTGTCGGCGCGGGCGCTAATGTCGGGGCCGGTACCATTACCTGCAACTATGACGGCTTTGCCAAGCACCGCACCGAGATCGGCGCAGGATCGTTCATCGGCTCCAACAGCGCCCTGGTCGCGCCGGTCAAGATCGGCGAGGGCGCCTATATCGGGTCCGGCAGCGTCATCTCCAAGGACGTTTCCCCCGATGCCCTCGCGCTCACCCGCACGAGCCAGGAGGAGCGTCCCGGCTGGGCCGCCAAGATGCGGGCGCGCCGTTCGCGGAAGAAGTAACCGTCGAAACAAAGAGTCATGGCACGTGAGTTGCGACACAGAACGGCGCCAATTAGCTATTACCCAAGGTTGAGATGGAGTAGGGGACGATGTGCGGCATTGTTGGCGTCCTCGGCAACGGCCCGGTGGCGGCGCAGCTCGTTGATGCGCTGAAGCGGCTCGAATATCGAGGATATGATTCCGCTGGCGTAGCGACCGTCGAGAACGGGCAGCTTGGGCGCCGGCGCGCCGCAGGCAAGCTGCGCAACCTCGAAACGCGCCTGCAAGCGGCTCCCCTGTTAGGGTCCACCGGCATTGGCCATACCCGATGGGCGACACACGGCAAGCCGACCGAGGCGAATGCCCATCCGCACATGACCGAAGAAGTCTCCGTCGTCCATAACGGCATCATCGAGAATTTCCGCGAGCTGCGCGAAGAGCTCGAGCGCGACGGCGCGAAATTTACGAGCGACACCGACACCGAGGTCATTGCACACCTCGTGACGCGCGAACTGAAGGCCGGTAACGACCCCGTCCGCGCCGTCTATCACACCCTGAAGCATCTCAAGGGCGCGTTTGCTCTCGCCATGATCTTCCGCGGCTACAACGATCTCATGATCGTCGCCCGTGAGGGAAGCCCGCTTGCCATCGGCTACGGCGACGGCGAGATGTTCGTCGGCTCCGACGCCATCGCGCTCGCGCCGTTCACCGATTCCATCTGCTATCTGGATGACGGAGACTGGGCGGTGCTCACCCGCGCCGGAGTCGCCATCCGCGACAGCGGCGGCAAGGCGGTCAAACGGCCTCTGACCCGCTCGGTGGCGAGCGCGCTGATGGTCGACAAGGGCAATCACCGCCACTTCATGGCCAAGGAAATTCACGAGCAGCCGGAAGTGGTCGGGCATACGCTCGCGGCCTATGTGGATCTTGCCTCCTTACGCATCGACCTGCCGAGCCTGCCGTTCGATTTCGCCAATCTGCCGCGGCTGTCGATGTCTGCCTGCGGCACCGCCTACTATGCCTGTATCATCGCCAAATATTGGTTTGAGCGTTGGGCCAAGCTGCCGGTCGATGTCGATATCGCCTCCGAGTTTCGCTATCGCGAGACGCCGCTCGATGCCGGCGGCGTGTCGCTGTTCGTGTCGCAATCGGGCGAGACGGCAGACACGCTGGCAACGCTGCGCTATTGCCGTGCGCAGGGGCAGCACATCGTCTCCATCGTCAATGTCCGCGAGTCCACGATCGCGCGGGAGTCCAACGTCGTGCTGCCGACCTTCGCCGGCCCCGAGATCGGCGTCGCCTCGACCAAGGCCTTCACGTGCCAGCTCACGGTGCTCGCCTGCCTCGCCATCGCGGCCGGCAAGGCGCGGGGATATATCAGCGACGCGATGGAGCAGGAGATTGTCCAGGCCCTCGCCGAGGTGCCGCGCCACATGGCGACGATCCTGAGCGACGAGAGCCCCTACGAAGCGCTGGCGCATAATCTGTCGAAAGCGCGCGATGTCCTCTATCTCGGCCGCGGCTCGAGCTACCCGCTCGCCATGGAAGGCGCGCTGAAGCTGAAGGAGATTTCCTACATTCACGCCGAGGGCTATGCCGCCGGCGAACTCAAGCATGGGCCCATCGCGCTGATCGACGAGAACATGCCGGTGATCGTGATTGCACCCCGCGACGACCTTTACGAGAAGACTGTCTCCAACATGCAAGAGGTTGCGGCGAGGGGCGGCGAGCTCATCCTGATCAGCGACGCCGACCCGCAAAGCGCCGGATGCAGCATCGGGCTTTGCCTGACCGTGCCGCCGGTCCATCGTTTCGTCACGCCGCTCGTCTACGCGCTTCCGATTCAGCTAATCGCCTATCATACGGCAGTTTTCATGGGGACCGACGTAGACCAGCCGCGAAATCTCGCAAAGTCCGTGACAGTGGAATAGCTAAAGCCTCGGATTTGCCTGATTTCTTTGTTTGAGCAATGCCCATGGCGGATCATCGGCAGAACCTTCGGCCGCGCCGCCCTTGTTTCGGGCGGCTCATGGGTGCGCGCGCTCTCAGCCTTGTTGCTCTTCTCGTCGGCTTTAGTTTTTGGATTGCAGCGCCTGCCTTGGCGCAGGACTCCGCGGCCCTGAAGTCAGGCGCGGCGTCGCTCGAGGCGGGAAAATACGACACCGCGGTGCGGCAGCTCACCGCCGCCGTCAATGCCGAAGGCAATTCGGCCGCCACCGCCGCCCGAGCGCTTTACCTTCGCGGCATCGCCAACCGGAAGCTCGGCCAGCCTTCGCGCGCCATCGCCGATCTCGGCGCCGCGATCTGGCTCGGCCTGGCCGGCGCCGATCGCACGAAGGCGCTTGTCAATCGCGGGCTCGCTTATAAGGCCGCGGGGCTCGGCACGCAGGCTGCCGCCGAGATCGCCCTTGCACGGAAATCCGGGTCGAGCAGCGAGGTCGACAAGCTGCTGGCGGAAGACGGCGGTCCCGCGCCGGACGCGGGCGCTATCACGGCCTTCTCCACCGAAGTGCGCAGCGGCGACGATGACAGCGACGACTCGTCGCCGTTTGCTGGGCCTGCACCCGCTGCGCCCGCTGCGCGCACGGCGGAAGCCCCAGCGAGCGCCCCGTCGAGCAAGCCTGCCGAGAGAGGATCGTGGAGCACCTCGGTCGATGACGCCAGCGCACCGGCGCCGAGCGGCGGCAATCGTTTGACGCGCTGGTTCAGTTCCGTGACCGGTCCTTCGGATGCGCCCGAGCCGCCGGCGACCGCCGCGACGGAGACGGCAAGCCGCCAGCCGGCACCGACCACTGGATGGGCCCCCCAGACCGAAGGTCAGACCAAGACGCGCACGGCGGATTCGACGCCCAGCGCAACGACGGCCACGTCCGGCAGCTGGACCACGCAAGTTGCGGAAGCGACGCCGACAGCAGCCCCGGCCAGTAGCGGCTCCTACCGGCTACAGCTCACGCCGACCCGCTCCGAGGCTGAGGCGAAGGCGCTGTGGAAAAAAGTCTCCGCAGCGAATCCCGAACTCTCCGGCACGCAACCGAGCATCGAAAAGACCGATATCGGTAATCTCGGCACCTTTTACCGGCTTCAAGTCGGTCCGTTTCCGGACAAGGCCGCAAGCCTCAAACTCTGCAATTCTCTCAAGCGCAGCGGCGTCGATTGCTTCCTGGTCGCGCCTTAGCTTCGATGTTCCGTAGGCGAGGAGACGGGCCGGTGGCGAAAGACGCGGCCGCTCTGCCGACGTAACGCAAAACGTGCTATGAGCGCGTCACGAGATCATCGCCTGCGGCTTTAGCGCAGACATTCGCCACGAGAGCTCATGACGCCCAAGACCCCAGAACCAGGATCCGCCCAGCCGAAAAAGGCATCCGAGGAGACGCGGCTCGAAGATCGCCTGCCTCTGCTTGGCGAGGAGGAGCACACGTCTTCGCATATCGGCGCGCGTCTGCGGGGCTATTTCCTCACCGGCCTTGTCATTGTGGGCCCGGTGGCCATCACGATTTACGTGGTCTGGTGGTTCGTTAATCTGGTCGACGGTTGGGTGAAGCCACTGATCCCCCAGGCTTATCTGCCTGAGACGTATCTGCCCGTGAATGTGCCGGGTGTGGGCCTCATCGTCGGCATCGCCGCGCTCATGCTGATCGGCGCGCTGACCGCAAATCTGTTCGGCCGCACCATCGTCAGCTATGGCGAGATGATGCTCGACCGCATGCCGGTCGTGCGCGGCGTGTACCGCCTGCTCAAGCAGATTTTCACCACGATCTTTTCCAAGACCGGCACATCGTTCAAGCGCGTGGGACTTATCGAGTTCCCGCGCAAGGGCCTACACGCTGTTGTCTTCGTCTCCGGCGATCCGCCGGTCGAGGTGAGCAGCAAGATAGGCAATGGCGAGGCACTGATGACGGTGTTTATGCCGAATGCGCCGAACCCGACCACCGGCTTCGTGCTGTTCATGCCGGCGAAAGACGTCATTCTCCTCGACATGACCATCGAGGACGGCGCCAAGCTTGTGGTGTCTGCGGGGCTTGTCGCGCCGCCGCATGACGACTCGCTGTGCAAGCTCGCCGAAGGCGCCAAGCGGCAAAAACAGGTTCCCGAGGAAGAGCCCGTCGTCTGACAGGCTCATCCGGCGCGCATCAGCGCGATCGCGTCATCCCGCTCGAACAGATAGAGCAGCAGCTTGAGCGCAACCGCGCTGTTGGCCTTGAGGTCGGGATCGCGCGTGAGCACGAGATGTGCCTGGTCGCGGGCCGCCTGGAGCAGGGCCTCATGCTCGGGCAGACGCGCGATGCGGAAGGAAGGCATGCCGCTTTGCCTAGTGCCCAGCACCTCGCCGCCGCCCCGTAAGCGCAGATCCTCCTCGGCGATGACGAAGCCGTCATCGGTCCGGCGCATCACGCCGAGCCGCTCGCGCGCGAGTTCCGACACATTCTGGCGATAGAGCAGGACGCACGAGGACTCCGCGGCGCCGCGGCCGACGCGCCCACGCAGTTGATGCAGCTGGGCGAGGCCGAAGCGCTCGACATGCTCGATAATCATGATCGAGGCGTTGCGCACGTCGACGCCGACCTCGATCACGGTGGTGGCGACGAGGATAGACTTCTCGCCGGCCACGAAGGCCGCCATGACCGCGTCTTTGTCTTTGCCCTTCATCTGCCCGTGCACGAGGCCGACTCTGTCGCCAAAGCGCTTGTGCAGATCCGCGAAGCGCTCTTCGGCCGCCGCCATGTCGAGCGTCTCCGATTCCGCGACGAGGGGGCAGACCCAATAGACTTGCGCCCCCTCGGCGATGGCGCGCTCGACGCCCGCGATGACCTCCTCAAGGCGGTCGAGCGGCACGGCGCGGGTGGCGATGGGCTTTCGTCCCGGCGGCTTCTCGTCGATGCGCGAGACGTCCATGTCGCCGTAACTGGTGAGCAGCAGCGTGCGCGGGATGGGCGTCGCCGTCATCACCAGGAGCTCCGCGCCTTTGCCGGCGCCCTTGCCTTGCAGCGCGAGACGCTGATGCACGCCGAAGCGGTGCTGTTCGTCGATCACGACGAGGGCGAGATCGTGGAAAGCGATTGTCTCCTGGAAGATGGCGTGCGTGCCAATCAGGATGTCGATTTCACCGTCGTTCAGGGTGGCGAGGATCTGCTGCCGGTCCTTGCCGCGCTCGCGCCCGGTGAGGAGGGCGATACGCAGGCCGGCAGCTCCGGCAAGCGCGCTGATCGTCTTGAAATGCTGCCGCGCGAGGATCTCGGTCGGCGCCATCAGCGCTCCTTGCGCGCCCGCCTCGACCGCACTCGCCAGCGCGAGCAGCGCGACGATGGTCTTACCGCTGCCGACATCGCCCTGCAGCAGACGCACCATGCGATGCGGGCTCGCGAGATCGGCATCGATCTCGGCGAGGACGCGATTTTGCGCAGCCGTCAAATTGAAGGGCAGCGCGGCAGCAATGGCCTGACGCAATCCCTTGGAAGGGGTGAGCGTGCGCCCCGCGCCCCGGCGCAAGCGGCGGCGGATCACGGCAAGCGCAAGCTGATTGGCGAGGAGCTCGTCATAGGCAAGCCGCATGCGCGCGGGCGCCGAGGGCAGCAGGTCCGCTTCGCTCTCCGGGGCGTGCAGGCGCGCCAGCGCCGCGGCGAAGGTCGGCCAGGTGTTCTGCTCGCGATAGGCGGCGTCGATCCATTCCGGCGGCTTTGGGAGCCGCGCGAGCGCACCGGCGATCGAGCGGCGCAGCACGGTGTTGCTGAGCCCTTCGGTGAGGGGATAGACCGGTTCCAGCTGCGGCAGCGCGGCGTTGCTATCGACATCCACGACATGGTCGGGATGCGGCATCTGCAACAAGCCGTCATAGGCTTCGATGCGCCCGGAGATCATGCGGCGGCTACCGACCGGCAGCAGGCGCTTCAGATAGGTCGAGTTGGCGGTGAAATAGACGAGCTCGAGCGCGCCGGACGCATCCTCGACCAGAACGCGATAGGGCGAGCGGCCGCGCCCGCGGAAGCGGCGGGGCGGCCCGGGCCGGTGCTCGGCGATGGTGACGTCGAGCGTGGCGAGCTCGCCGACGCGGACCTCGGCGATGCTGGGGATGAGCGCGCGGTCGATGAGCCCGACGGGCAGGTGCCAGATAAGATCGATGACGCGGGCATGGGCGCCCGGATGCCGGGGCGCCGCAAGCTTGGTCAGCAAATCCTCCACGCGCGGCCCGACGCCTCTCAGGAGGCGGGCCGGTGCGAAAAGCGGGGCGAGGAGGGAGGGGCGCATGACAGCCTTTTTGCCGCAAATCTCTTCCGCTTGACAGGGAAAGGCGCGCTCGCTCTAACCCAGCCTCCATGACATTGAAAAGCTCGTCCGCAAGCGACTTTAAGCTCCGCCGGCGCCGGGCCCTCTATAGGGCGACCCATCGCGGCACGCAGGAGATGGATTTTCTGCTTGGCCGCTTCGCCGCAAAGGAAATCGAGACCATGACTGCGGCGGAGATCGAGACCCTGGAGCGCCTGATTGACCGGCCCGATCCAGAGATCGAATTCTGCATCAAGCAGGGCGAGACCATCGGCGAGCCGGCGCTGGATGAACTGATCGAGCGGCTGCGGCGTTTTCACGGCCTCGCCGGCGTTGAATAAGGTCGTGACTTGAAGCCAATGGCAGTGACGCCGAAGCCATCCAGTTTTCCCGTCGAGCGCCTGTTTCAGCATAATCCTGCCATCGCCAGCGGTGTGCCGGAGGGGCTCGACGCGCTTTTCCTAGGCGCCCTCGCGCGTCGGGCCGCGGCAGGCGACCGGCCGGCGCCGATCCTGCATGTCGCCCGCGACGGCAACCGGCTTGCCACGCTGGAAGACGCGATCAGATTCTTCACCCCCGACGTCACCGTCCGGAGCTTCCCCGCCTGGGACAGCGTGCCGTACGACCGCGTCGCGCCCAACGCGGAGACCGTCGCGCACCGCATCTTCACGCTCGCGGCTTTGGCGGCGCGGGAGGCGGGCGACGCGAAACCTCTCGTCGTCCTCACATCCACCAATGCGGCAATCCAGCGCGTGCCGCCGCGCGACTTTATAGCGTCGTCCAGCATCCACCTCGCCCCCGGCAACGCCGCAATCATGCAGGATCTGGTCGCGACGCTGGAAAGTCTCGGCTATGGCCGTGCCGGCACCGTCACCGATCCCGGCCAATACGCCGTACGCGGCGGCATTCTCGATGTCTACCCGCCTGGCGGCCAGCCGCTGCGGCTGGATTTCTTCGGCGACACGCTGGAATCGATCCGTGCGTTCGATCCCGAGACGCAGCGGACCGAGTCGCGGGTCGAGTCCGTGCAGCTCCAGCCCATGAGCGAGGTCTCGCTCGATGCGGAGTCGCGCCGCCGCTTTCGCGGCCGCTACGTGGAGCTGTTCGGGGCCGTGACCGGCGACGACCCGCTCTACGAGTCGGTCTCGGCGGGACACCAGCATCAAGGCATGGAGCATTGGCTGCCGCTGTTCCATGAGCGGCTGGAGACGATCTTCGACTATGTCCCTGACGCCGTGCTGACGCTCGATCCGTTGGTCGAGGACGCCCGCGCTAGGCGCCTGGAGCAGATCGAGGATCATCACGAGGCGCGCTCGCAGGCGCTGGAGCACAAGACCTTCGGCGCGCCGCCTTATAATCCCGTGCCGGCCGAGGCCATGTTTCTCAGCGATCGGGAGTGGAGGGCGGCGCTCGCGTCGCGGCAGGTGATTGCACTCGACCCGTTCGAGCATCCCGAAGGCGAGGGAAGCGGGGCGGTGTCGTTCGGCGGGCGCCAGGGACGATCCTTTTCCATCGAGCGGCAGACCGAAGGCGCCAATGTCTTCGACGCCGTGGTCGCCCATGCCGAGCGCCTACACAAAGACGGCAAGCGCGTGATCGTCGCGTGCTGGACGGTGGGCGCGCGCGAGCGTCTCGCGGGGCTTCTCGCCGAACATGGGCTCAAAGACACGAAGCAGGCAGAGACGTTCGATGACGCCATCGCCGCGCCGGCGAACGCTACGGTGTTCGCGGTGCTTCCGTTGGAAACAGGCTTCGATGCGCCAAATCTCGCGGTCATCGGCGAGCAGGACATCCTCGGCGACCGCCTGATCCGCCGCACCCGTACCAAGCGCCGCAGCGACGCCCTCACCGAGGTCTCGAGCCTCGTGGTGGGCGATCTCGTCGTGCATGCCGATCACGGCATCGGGCGCTTCGAGGGCCTGACGACGATCCAGGCCGCGGGCGAACCGCATGACTGCCTCAAGGTGCATTATCAGGGCGGCGACAAGCTATACCTGCCGGTGGAGAATATCGAGCTTTTGAGCCGCTATGGCTCCGAAGAGGCGGGCGCGCAGCTCGACAAGCTTGGCGGCGTGGCGTGGCAGTCGCGCAAGGCAAGGCTCAAAAAGCGCATCCGCGACATGGCGGAGAAGCTGATCAAGGTCGCCGCGATGCGCGAGCTGCGCGAGGCGCCGAGCCTCACCCCACCCGAGGGCCTTTACGACGAGTTCGCCGCACGCTTCCCCTACGAGGAGACCGAGGACCAGGTCACGAGCATCAGTGCCGTGCTCGAAGATCTCTCCAGCGGCAGGCCGATGGACAGGCTCGTCTGCGGCGATGTCGGCTTCGGCAAGACCGAGGTCGCGCTTCGTGCGAGCCTGGTGGCGGTACTCTCCGGCAAGCAGGTCGCAGTCGTTGTGCCGACCACGCTCTTGGCGCGCCAGCATTTCCACACCTTCACGGAGCGCTTCCGCGGCTTCCCGGTGACGATCGCGCAGGCCTCGCGACTGGTCGGTGGCAAGGATCTTGCGGAGGTGAAGGCAGGGTTGAAGACCGGCGCGGTCAATATCGTCATCGGGACCCACGTGCTACTCGGCAAGAGCATCGAGTTTGCGGATCTCGGTCTTCTCATCGTCGACGAGGAGCAGCATTTCGGTGTCAAGCACAAGGAGCGGCTCAAGGAGCTGCGCGAGGACGTGCATGTCCTGACGCTCACCGCGACGCCGATTCCGCGCACGCTGCAACTCGCATTGTCGGGCGTGCGCGAGATGTCGCTGATCTCCACGCCGCCGGTCGACCGGCTCGCGGTGCGGACCTATGTCACGCCCTTCGATGACATGACCTTGCGGGAGGCGCTCCTGCGGGAACGGTATCGCGGCGGCCAGACCTTTTTCGTCGTCCCGCGCATCTCCGATCTCGACGAAGCGCAGGCGTTTCTTGCCGAGCACGTGCCGGAATTGAAGGTCGCGCGCGCTCATGGGCAGATGCCTTCGCGCGAGCTCGATTCCATCATGAACGCCTTCTACGACCGGCAATATGACGTGCTGCTCTCCACCACCATCGTGGAGTCCGGGCTCGATATCCCGACCGCGAACACGCTGATTGTCTACCGCGCCGATATGTTCGGCCTGTCGCAGCTCTACCAGCTGCGCGGGCGCGTCGGCCGCTGCAAAATCCGCGCCTATGCCTATTTCACCATTCCCGCCGATATGCGCCTCACGCCGGCGGCGGAACGGCGCCTCAAGGTGCTCCAGTCGCTCGATACGTTGGGGGCGGGCTTTATCCTGGCGAGCCACGATCTCGATATCAGAGGGGCCGGCAACCTGCTCGGCGAGGAGCAGTCAGGCCATATCAGGGAGGTCGGCTTCGAGCTTTATCAGAACATGCTCGAAGATGCGGTCGCTGCGCTCCGGGGCGGCGAGGGGGCCGTGATCGAGGATCAATGGTCGCCGCGCATCAATCTCGGTACCTCGGTGCTGATCCCCGAAGAGTATGTGCCGGATCTGCAAGTGCGGCTCGCGCTGTACCGCCGCCTGTCGTCGACCGAGACCCACGACGCCATCGAATCCTTCGCCGCCGAGTTGATCGACCGCTTCGGTCCGTTGCCCGAGGAAGTCCGGCATCTGCTCGACGTGGTCGAGATCAAGGCGCTGTGCCGCCAAGCGGGTGTGGAACAGGTGGATGCCGGACCGAAAGGCGCCGTGATCGCCTTCCGCAACAAGGAATTCGCCAACCCGGACGGGCTGATCGCCTTCATCCGCGAAGAGGGCCACAAGGTGAAGCTCCAGCCCGACCATCGCCTGATCTATTTTCGCAACTGGCCGCTACCCGATGAGCGGTTATCCGGCACGCGCGATTTTCTGAAGCGGCTCGCGTCCATCGCCGCCGCGGTGAAGCAGGCGGCTTAGCCAACGCGTCATCCCGGCGGACGCCGGGATCCTGGACCACGAAAATTGCGGGATTGGATACTGGATTTCGCCAGCGCTACGTCCACTTTTGGCCCATGTCGGATTACGCATTCGACCAGGCTTAGTGGATTCCGTTACCGGCCACTACCCAAGTCCGTACCGGAGAGGCCCGTTGTGCTGCCCTTGGTGCTGCCTTTAGGGCTGCCGGAGGCGCTGGTGCTGCCTGAGGGGCTGCTGCTGCTGGAACTGGAGGTGCTGCCGGAACTGGAGGTGCTGCTGGTTGACTTTGGACTTGGATCCCGCTTCGGCGGGCGACGCAGTCAGAGTGATACTGGCGCCAGCAAGCACGACAGCGATGGTTGAGATGGCGAATATTTTGGCGGCGTTATTCATGGCTGCTCTCGCTGGTTTCAATGTCCGTATCATAGCCGCTGCAGGAGAAGAGGCGAAGTGCATTCCGTCATATTGCTATCGGCCCGCCAAAAGACTGCGTGTGGCAGGCCTACGATCGCCTAGCCTATGTGTCTGCTGAGCAGCTCATGAGGACGCTCCCAGTGAGCACGGTCTCAGCCGTCATGACGCGAACTTCGCGCTAGACCCGCGTCAAGATCTGTTCGCGCAGCACGCGACCACTGCGGTCGCACGGGATCTCCTTCACGACGAGCAGCCGGTCGGGGAGCTTGTAGGGCGCAACGCCGCGGTCCTTGAGAAAGCGGTGCAGTCCTTCGAGCGAAATGGACGCGCTTGGCTTTGGCACAATGGCTGCAAAGATGCGGTCGCCCACGGTCTCTCGGCACCGAAGCGGGACACGCCGATCAGCGCCTTCGGCGCCACCTGGTCGCAGACGCTCGCGATCTCGAAACCCCGCCAGAGCATGGGCACCATCGCGACGGTGAGACCGGCGCGCCAAGCGGCGAGAATGACGAGCGGCTGCTCGGCCATGTTCGGAAGTTGCACCAGAATGGTGTCGTCCGGCTCAAGCCCGATCTCGATGAAGAATTGCGCCAGGGTGTCGACCGCTCCGTTCACTTCCGCATAGGTGAAGCTTCGTGGCGGCGCGAGACCGAAGCTTTCGCGATTGGGAGGATCGGCAAGCGCAAGAGCCTGCGGGCGCGTGTCCGCGCGCTGCCGCAGCAACGCATCGGCCCGGAGCGGCGCCTCCACTCCTTGCTCCTTCAACTCTCTATCTGCGGCGAGGGCGGTCATCGTGGCGGCGTCAATTCTTGCTGCTCGCGGAGGCCTCTGGCGCCATCCACCAGCTATCGATCTGATAGCCGTAAAGCGGCGTCAGATCCGGCCGCTTGAGCTGGTGCCAATAGCCAACCCATTGCTTCGGCGGATAAAACAGCGGGATGACGTAATCGCCGGAGAGAAGCACTCGGTCGAGCGCGCGCACGGCTGAGATGAAGCTTGGCCGGTCTTCCGCCTTGAGCAGTGCGGCGATCATGGCATCGACGGCGGGGCTCTTGACGCCCGCATAGTTGAAGGAGCCTTCAGTCACCGCAGCCTCACTCCCCCAGCGAAACGACTGCTCATTGCCCGGCGACAGCGACACCGGCCAGAAATATTGGATCATATCGAAGTCGTAAGTCTGCTTGCGCCGCTGATACTGCGCCGAATCAACTTGGCGGATTCGCGCATCGATTCCCACCTGTTTCAGGGCACGCGCATAGGTGAGGAGCAGACGCTCCTGGCCCCGTGTGGCGGCGAGAATTTCGAAGGTGACCGGCTCCTTCGTCGCTGCATTGACGAGCTTGCCGCCCTCCAAGCGATAGCCTGCGTCTTCGAGCAGCGCGAGGGCCTCGCGTCGCGCGTTACGGTTCTCGCCGGTACCGTCGCCCGCGGGAAAGGCGAAGCTGCCGTCCATGATCGCGGGCTTCACCGCGTCCGGGTACGGCGCGAGCAGCGCCCGCTCGCGCTCATCGGCGGGCTGTCCATGCGAGCTCAGCTCCGAACGCGCGAAATAGCTTTCGGTCCGCGCATATTGACCATGATAGAGCGTGCGGTTCACCCACGCGAAGTCGAACAACTTGATAAGCGCTTCGCGCACGCGCCGATCGGCGAAGAGGGGCCGCCGCGTATTGAAGACGAGCGCCGACATGCCGGCGGGCGTGTCCACCGGCAGCGCCGCCTTGAGGACGCGCCCGTCCCGCGCCGCGGGGAAGGTGTAGCCCTCGGTCCAGCTGGTCGGGTCGTCCTCGGTGCGGACATTGACGAGGCCGGACTTGAACCCTTCGAACAATGTGCCGCCGTCGCGGTAGAAGTCGTAGCGGACCTCGTCGAAATTATAGAGGCCGCGATTGACCGGTAGATCGCGCCCCCAATAGTTGGGGTCGCGGGTGAAGGTGAGGCTCTTGCCGGGGTCGACCTTGGTGACGGTATAGGGGCCGCTGCCGACCGGCGGCTTCAGCGTCGTCTTGTCGAAGGTCTCGGGCGTAAGGAGATGCTTCGGCAGCACCGGCATCAGCCCCGTGATCAGCGGCATCTCGCGATCGCCGTCGGCATCGAAGGTGAAGCGGACGCTGCGGTCGCCGGTCTTCTCCACATTGACGACCTTCTTGTAGTAGGAGCGGTGATTGGGACGGCCGTGGTCGCGCAACACTTGGTACGAAAAAATCACATCGTCGACCGTGATGGGCGTTCCGTCTGAGAAGCGCGCCTTTGGGTTCAGGGTGAACTCGACGAAGCTGCGGTCCGGCGGTGTCTCCACGCTTTCCGCGATGAGCCCATAGAGCGTGAAGGGCTCGTCATTGGCGCGCGCAAGCAAACTCTCGTAGACATACTCGCGCACGCCATCTGCGGGAGCGCCTTTGACGATCAAGGGATTGAGGCTGTCGAAGGAGCCTTGCGTCCCCAAAGTCAGGCGTCCGCCTTTCGGGGCATCGGGGTTGGCATAAGGGAAATGACTGAAATCGGCGGGCTCGCGCGGCCCCCCCTGCATGGCAATGCCGTGGGCAGGCTCCGCCCTGCCGCTCGCGGGCAGAACGAGAAGAGCGAAAACAAGCCCGGAAATAAGGGCTTTCAACGGTGATCTTGCGTGGCGATAGATGGTTCGCATGCGGCATGGCCGTAAGGGTAGCATGGTTTCCGGGACACCCCCTGGCGTAACAAAAACCGTTTCCTTTGCAACACCATGATGCGGAGGCTGCCGGGGCAGGGCGGGGCCCTCATCACCTCGAAAAGTCTCTCGTCAGGCCCGCGTAGCCACGTCTACGCCTCAATTCGGGTATTGAGGGTAATGCAAGACGGGAACGTGGGAACACGAGATTAAGAACCAATATGGGTGCCCCGCGCAGAGAGGAAGGGTCGTATTGATGATCGGGTCGAAAGATCGATTGAACATGCTGGCGCGCGTGAGAATGGGCGCGCTGCTCGCGGTACTGGGAGCGCTTGCGCTCGCGCCGTCTTTGGCGGCGGCGCAGGAATCCGCAGCACCAAAGGCCGCGCAACCGAAAGCCGCCGCGCCCGCCACGCCGAAAGCCGCCGCGCCCGCCACGCCGAAGGCGGCAGCGCC
>NZ_JBPCOU010000072.1:0-21735 GCF_050999895.1 Methyloceanibacter sp.
GCGATGTCCCGATAATCGGAACACCCGCCTCATGTAGCCGATCAGCAAGGTTAAGCGGAGTTTGCCCACCAAATTGCACGATTACGCCGTCCGGTTTTTCGACCTCGACGATGTTCATTACGTCCTCAAAGGTCAGCGGCTCGAAATACAAACGATCTGACGTATCGTAATCGGTCGAAACCGTCTCGGGATTGCAGTTGACCATGATGGTCTCGTAGCCGGTGGCCGACAGAGCGAAGGCCGCGTGGCAGCAGCAATAATCGAATTCAATGCCTTGCCCGATGCGGTTGGGCCCGCCGCCGAGAATGATGATCTTTTCCGCAGCCGTTGGCCGCGACTCGCATTGCGGCGGTCCGGCGAACCCGGTCTCGTATGTGGAATACATATAGGCGGTTGGCGATGCGAACTCCGCGGCGCAAGTGTCGATGCGCTTGAAGACCGGATGCACGTCGAGCGACCGGCGGAGTGCAGAGACCTCGCTCGCATCGCATCCCGAAAGCGTCGCCAGCCGCTCGTCGGAATAGCCCATCGCCTTCAACGCGCGGAGCTGTGAAGCTTGTTGTGGGAGACCGTGCTCGCGGACGCGTGCCTCCATGTCGATGATGCCCTGCAACTGGTCGATGAACCAGGGATCGATGTTGCAGGAATCGTAAATCTGTTCGTGGTCGACGCCGAGCCGGAGCGCTTGTGCGACTTTCAACAGCCGGTCGGGCGAGGGCGTGCCGAGCGCGGCGCGGATCACGTTCTTGTCGTCGCCTTGGCCGAGCCCCTCGAACATCACGTCGTCGACGCCGGTCAACCCCGTCTCCAGCGACCGCAGCGCCTTTTGCAGCGACTCAGGGAAGGTGCGGCCGATGGCCATCGCCTCGCCAACCGATTTCATCGAGGTGGTGAGCACGGGTTTCGAGCCCGGAAACTTCTCGAACGCGAAACGCGGGACCTTCGTCACGACGTAATCGATGCTCGGCTCGAAGCTTGCGGGCGTCGCACCGCCGGTGATGTCGTTGGCAAGCTCATCGAGCGTGTAGCCCACGGCAAGCTTGGCTGCGATCTTGGCGATGGGAAAGCCCGTCGCCTTCGACGCCAGCGCCGAGGAGCGTGACACGCGCGGGTTCATCTCGATAACCACGAGACGTCCATCCGCGGGGTTCACCGCGAACTGCACGTTGGAGCCTCCGGTTTCCACGCCGATCTCGCGCAGCACCGCGATCGAGGCGTTGCGCATGATCTGATATTCTTTGTCTGTCAGCGTCAGCGCCGGCGCCACGGTGATGGAGTCGCCGGTATGCACGCCCATCGGGTCGATATTCTCGATGGAGCAGATGATGATGCAGTTATCGTCCTTGTCGCGGACGACCTCCATCTCATACTCCTTCCAGCCGAGCACCGACTCTTCGATCAGCACCTCGCACGTTGGCGAGGCATCGAGCCCGCGCTCGATGATTTCGAGAAACTCTTCGCGGTTATAGGCGACTCCGCCGCCCAGCCCGCCAAGCGTGAAGGACGGACGGATGATCGCGGGCAGGCCGATATCGCCGATGGCCTCCAGCGCTTCGATCAGCCCTTTCTCCACGTAGCGCCGCCGCCGCTCGACTTCGCTGCCGGCCCATTGTGCGTCGAACACGTCGAGTGCGCGCGCCCGCTCGTCGGGGTCCGCGATCGAGGCCTCGATGCGCGCGACCTCATTCTTGTATTTCTCGCGGTCGGCGCGTTTGAGCGATGCCGCATCGGCGAGACGGGAGCGCGGCGTCTCCAGCCCGATCACGGCCATGGCCTCGCGGAACAGCTCGCGATCCTCGGCCTTGTCGATGACCTCGGCGCGGGCGCCGATCATCTCGACGCCGTATTTCTTCAGCACGCCGGACCGGTGCAGGCTGAGCGCGGTATTGAGCCCGGTCTGCCCGCCCATGGTCGGCAACAGCGCGTCGGGCCGCTCCTTATCGATGATCTTGGCGACGAATTCCGGCGTGATCGGCTCGATATAGGTCGCGTCGGCGACGCCCGGGTCCGTCATGATCGTTGCCGGGTTCGAGTTCACCAGCACGATGCGATAGCCCTCTTCTTTCAGGGCCTTGCAGGCTTGGGTGCCGGAATAATCGAACTCGCAAGCCTGGCCGATCACGATCGGTCCGGCCCCGATGATCAGGATGGACTTGATATCTGTGCGTTTGGGCATGAAAGACTTGGCTCAGGCCCCCGAAAGACGCGTTGTTTGGGTTCGTCGAGAGCCGGGTGGGGTCTTAGACCAGATCGTCCCGCGATGGAAGCGAGGCCGTGAAAGGGCCGCGTTACCGCGCGCCTGCAACTTACCGGCGTCCTGGGGGTTACCACCCAAACACACCGCGCTGGATCATGGCTGCCAACCGACACGCTCCGAACACGCCGCTCTGGCTCGATCTCCTCCTAGGCGCCGGCTTTGTCGGCTTGGCCTATGGCGTGGATCGTGTGATCGGCACCTATCGTGCCGGTCCCAACCGCAACGCAAGCCAGCACCATGACGGCGTTGGTCTGCTGAACGGAGATCGCCACGTCCGGGAGGATTTCGCTGCTGCGGACGGCGAAGGGGCCATCGCCATGCGTCCCTCCCAGGAACCGGACCACCTTCAGGACGCGCGCGCCGCCGATCGCGGCCGCGGCCGCCGCGCCGCCAACCCGGCGCAGATCCCAGTCAAGGGTTGGAAGGACATCCTCTGGCGGACCTACAATCAGATCGGTGAGGATCGTCTTCTCGCCGTCGCAGCCGGCGCCGTCTTCTATATGCTGCTGGCGCTGTTCCCCGCCGTCACCGCGCTCGTATCGCTGTACGGCCTTTTCACCGATCCCAGCGTGATCAACGAGCACTTGTCGCTTCTCGGCGGCGTCATGCCCGGCGGCGCCATCGACATCGTGCGCGAACAGGTGACCCGCCTGACCGAGACCGGCAAAAACGCGCTCGGCTTCGGCTTTCTCTTCGGTCTGCTGCTCGCCTTGTGGAGCGCCAATGCAGGCATCAAGGCCATCATCGACGCCCTCAATGTCGTCTATGACGAGCGCGAGAAGCGGAGCTTCATCAAGCTCACCCTCGTCGCTTTCGCCTTCACCATCGGCGCACTCGTGTTCGTCCTCCTGGCGCTCGCCGGCATTGTGATCCTGCCGCTCGTCCTCGCCTGGACCGGCTACGAGACCCGCGCCGGAGAGATCGTCTCGCTGCTGCGCTGGCCGGCGCTGCTCGTCATCGTCATGCTGTGGCTCGCGGTCCTGTACCGCTGTGCCCCGAGCCGCGAGCGCGCGCGTTGGAGCTGGCTCAGCGTCGGCAGCATCTTTGCCGCCCTGGCTTGGCTCGGCGGCTCGGCGCTGTTCTCCTGGTACCTCTCAAACTTCGCCGATTACGATGCCACTTACGGCTCGCTCGGCGCGGCGATCGGCCTGATGATGTGGCTGTGGCTGTCGGTGAGCGTCATTTTGGTCGGCGGCGAGCTCAACGCCGAGATGGAGCATCAGACGGCGCACGACAGCACGGTCGGCGCGGGCAAGCCGATGGGCGCGCGCGGCGCCGTGATGGCCGATACCGTCGGCGAGGCCGCGCGCTGAAATCTCTTTCGACGCTGCGGTTCAGTCTTCCGACCGTTCCTTCGCCTGCTCCATGCAGTCCACGAAGCGCCCGAAGAGGTAATGGCTGTCTTGCGGGCCCGGGGACGCTTCCGGGTGATATTGCACCGAGAACACGGGCTTGCCTTTGACCTTTAATCCGGCATTGGAGCCGTCGAACAGCGACACATGGGTCTCCTCGACGGTCTCCGGCAGGCTGTCGCGGTCGACCGCAAAACCGTGATTCATGGAGGTGATCTCGACCTTGGCGGTTGTGAAATCCTTCACCGGATGGTTCGCGCCGTGATGGCCCTGATGCATCTTGCGCGTCGTCCCGCCGAGCGCCAGCCCTAGCATCTGATGCCCGAGACAGATGCCGAACAGCGGCAATCCGGACTCCACGAGCTTCTTGATTTCCGGCACGGCATAGACGCCGGTGGCCGCCGGGTCGCCCGGACCGTTGGACAGGAACACGCCGTCCGGCTTCCGCTCAAGAATCTCTTCCGCCGTTGCCGTTGCAGGCACGATGGTGAGGCGGCAGCCCGCCGTGGCTAGCTCGCGCAGAATATTGCGCTTCAGCCCGTAATCTATGGCGACGACATGGAAGCGCGCGGCACCCCCGCGCCCGTACCCATCGCCCCACTGCCACTCCGTCTCGTCCCAGTCATAGCTCTGGCCGCAGGTCACGTCCTTGGCGAGGTCGAGGCCGAGCATGGCAGGACACGCGGCCGCCTCGCGCTTCAGCGCGTCGAGATCGAATCTGCCGTCGGGGGCGTGCGCGATCACGGCATTGAGCATGCCCTTCTCGCGGATGAGGCCGGTCAGCGCGCGTGTGTCGACCCCGGTCAGCGCGATGATGCCGCGCGCCTTCAGCCAATCGTCGAAGCCTTGGCTCGCGCGATAATTGGAAGGCTGCGTAATCTCGGTGCGCAGCACGCAGCCGCGCACGCCGGAGGACGCGGCGAGGTTCGTCGTCTCGATGTCTTCATTGTTGGCGCCGACATTGCCGATATGCGGAAACGTGAAGGTGATGATCTGCCCGGCATAAGACGGGTCGGTCAGGATTTCCTGATAGCCGGTCATGGCGGTGTTGAAGCAGACTTCGCCCACGGCATGGCCGACAGCGCCCGCGCCGCGGCCCTCGATCACGGTGCCGTCGGCGAGCACGAGGAGCGCCGTCGGCGCCTCTTCGGCCCAACCTTTCGTGGCGCGCCCTTGCGCGCTCACCTGCTCGTCATTGTCAGGATGCTCGGTCATCGTCTTCATCTGATGCTCGTGTGGCGTGCTTAAAGGTCGGGTGCGCGGGCCCCGGCGTCAAGGATGGCGGCGAACTGACGGTAAGCCAAAATCTCTTAGGCCACGGGCGCTTGCGGGTCAATGCGTCTCTCCAAAATTATCCTGTGATTACAGCAGATTAGAGGGGCGCAATCGCTTGCCTACGAATCGTCGGTGAACTAGTTTGGAAGCTTCCTTCTTTCCCTCGCACAAGCTCATCCAAATGCGCGACACCATCAACGCCGCCTTGAAAGTGGCGACCAAGGCGCAGGACAAGCGCCGCGTCTCGACGCTGCGCATGGTCAGCGCCGCGATCAAGGATCGCGACATCGCCGCGCGCGGCACTGGCAAGGGCGAAGCGAGCGACGCCGAGCTGCTCGATCTCTTGGCGAAGATGATCAAGCAGCGCGAGGAGTCGCAGAAGATCTATGCGGATGCCGGACGCGCCGAGCTTGCCGCGCAGGAACGCGAGGAGATCGCGATCATCCGCGAGTTCCTGCCCGCGCAGCTTTTCGGCGCAGACATTGACAAGGCCGTGGCCGATGCGGTCGCGGAGGCGGGCGCCATGAGCGTGAAGGACATGGGCAAGGTCATGGCGGTGCTGAAGGCCCGCTATGCCGGCCAGATGGATTTCGGCAAGGCCGGCGCGCTCGTCAAAGCGAAGCTCGGCTAATTCCCTTCCTCATTCCGGACGCTAGGCGCCACGAGCCGAAGGCTCTTGAGCAGCGAGACTTTCGATCCGGAATCCAGAACGCGCTCTGTGCAATGTTGCTAGATCCGGGCTTTCGCCGGGATGACGCTTATTCCTGCGGCCCACTGACTGGGCTACGCGCCGTCTTTCGGAGTGCGCTGCCGCAGCAGGGAAAAGCGACCAGACCGCCGACCGCGAGCAGCACGATGCCTGCCAGCCAAGACCACAGCGTCCAATACCAATAGATCAGCGCAACGCCGGTGACAGGTGCGGTTGCGCCGAGCACCACTTCGGACACATCGATGTCGAGAACCCACCACAGGATCGCGGCGAGCGCGACCAGCGCCACCAGCAGGACGATGATGACGGCCATGCGAAATTCCCTCAGCCCATTCTGCTGTCACGCCGCGTTGTTTAAATGAAACAGCGCGCCGCATCATCGGAAAATCCAATCGTCATTCGCGTTTCTACTGCGGCGGGTGGCCCCGCGTCCTTTTGTCTTCGCACTGCAACATGGTTTCGTCACTGCACTGCAATATTGATTGGGCTTCTGATATCGCGCTGCAGCATGTGAGAGGTGGTCTCTTTGGCGGCAGCCGACACTGACAACTGGAGGCCCACCATGACTCTACGATCTTCCTCAATTCTCGGTCTGACGGCGCTTGCGACGCTTGTCGCGCTTGGCGCCGCATTGTCGGCCTCGGCCGACGAGCCGCGTTCCAATTTTGGCCCCGTCGGTCCGTCCGAGCCGATCCTTGCCAAGATCGGCACGCAACGCGTCATCGCGTTCTATAAGCCCGAAGCTGGCCGCTGCGCGGTTATGGCCGTGGTTTGGGGTGACCTCGACGCCAAGGTGCCTTATGCCTCGACCCGCATACGGATCGATCTGAAGCCGGGCGAGATGGTTCGTCTCGATGCGGCCGAGAAGCAGTCGATGAACCTGCTCTGCGGTGCCGACGCCTCGACGCTTGCGGTTGTCGCTCCTCCCGAGCTGATCCGCACCGGTGCCCTTAACACCGACTAAGCCGGCCGCTGCCTTCGCAGCGACAAGGACCTGAGCGAAGGCCCTCCTTATTCGGGAGGGCCTTTTCGTTTGCCGACCCGTGGGTCGTGGCTCGTCTTGTCCGGCGATCCACGACTGGCCGGCGGGCAACTCGGGTTCCGCATTTGTTCGCAATCGGTGAATAATGGTAATGACGGCAAATCCGCCGCGCGGCGCCCCACCTAAAGGCCCACTGTGCACTTATGAAATTCCCTGATTCGTTCCTGGACGAGATTCGCGCGCGGTTGCCTGTTTCCCAGGTCGTCTCCCGCCGCGTGCCGCTGAAGCGTGCCGGCCGCGAATGGAAGGGCCTGTCGCCCTTCAACAAGGAGAAAACCCCGTCCTTCACCGTCAACGATCAGAAGGGCTTCTATCACTGCTTCTCCTCAGGCAAGCACGGCGACATTTTCGGTTTCCTCATGGAGACGGAGGGGGTGTCGTTCCCGGAAGCGGTGGAGCGGCTCGCAGGTGACGCGGGCGTGCCGATGCCGAAGCCGGACCCGCAATTCGAGCGCGTCGCACGCGAGCGCCTTGGCCTGCGCGACGCCGTCGAGGCGGTCGCCGTCTATTTCGAGGAGCAGCTGCGGACAGCCGAGGGCAGGGAGGCGCTCGCCTATGCGCAAGCGCGCGGCCTCTCTCCGGCGACCCTCAAGGAATTCAGGATCGGCTATGCGCCGCAGTCGCGCGAAACGCTGAAGACGGCGCTGCTGAAGAAAGGTTTCACCGAGGCGCAGCTTCTCGAAGCGGGACTCCTCATCAAGCCGGATGACGGCCGCCCCTCTTATGACCGTTTCCGCAAGCGCCTCACCATTCCCATCACCGATACGCGCGGCCATGTCATCGCCTTCGGCGCCCGCGCGCTCGATAGCGCGAGCGAGCCCAAATATCTGAACTCGCCGGAGACCAAGCTCTTCGACAAAGGCTCGACCGTCTTCAATTTCGCGCGCGCACGCAAAGGCGCCTTCGATCGTGGCGAGGTCATCGTGGTCGAGGGCTATATGGACGTCATTGCCCTGCATCAGGCAGGATTCGATAATGTCGTCGCGACGCTTGGGACCGCATTCACCGAGCGGCAGATGGAGCAGCTCTGGCTGCTCGCGCCGGAGCCCATTGTCTGTTTCGACGGTGACAAGGCGGGCGAGGCCGCCGCCGCGCGTGCCATCGACCGCATGTTGCCGACCTTGCGCGAGGGACATTCCTTCCGCTTCGCCTTTCTGCCGCAAGGCTCAGACCCCGACGATCTCGTGCGCAATGAAGGGAAGGGCGCGCTCGCGGCGATCCTCAATGGCGCCAGCCCCCTGATCGACGTGGTCTGGCAGCGCGAGCGCCAGGCCTCGCCCATCGACACGCCGGAGCGCCGCGCCGCGCTCGAGGAGCGGCTGGAGCATCTGATCGCCGAGATCGGCGCCGCGCGCGTGAAGGATCACTATCGGAAGGAGATTCGCAACCGCCTCTTCGCCCTTTGGCGTGAGCTCGGCACCCGGCAGCCCCGCCCTGGCAAGACGCAAGGGACTTCACAGGCGACGCGGCCGCCGTCCTCCTACGGCTTCGTCACGACCATCATCCTCTGCCTCCTCCGCCACCCCTGGCTGCTCGACCACTTCGCCGAGGAGGTTGCATCCCTGCACATCAAACAGCGGGCGCTCGCCGAGCTTCTCAGCCTCATGACCCGCTGCATTTTCGATCATCCGGGAATCACCCCCGATTCTCTCGCCGAAGCGCTGAAGGCGACGACGCATGCGAAGCTCGTGGAGAAGCTCTCCACCGACAGCGCCTTCATGCGTCTGTCCTTCTTGCAGGCGGACACACCGCGCGCCGAGGTCGAGGAGGCGTTTTCGGATTTGCTCTTCCGCTGGAATGCGTTGCCGACCCTCCAGCGCGAGATCGAGGAAATGGCCGATCAGCTCTCCGAGGCCTCGGAAGCCGAGTTCGAGCAGTTCGCGATGCTTCAGCAGCAACTGGCCAATAACGGCGTCCGCCATACCGACAATACCGACGACAGCGAGTATGCGCGGCGCTTCCAGGAGACGATTGCCAGGCTGAAAGCCGAGAATATTGGGGGGCATCGCGGGCGTCGCAGCCAGCGGCAGGCGGACTGAGATAGACCGGCCTCCCTCTTGCAGTTTCCCGCCGTAAGAGCTAGCGCGTTGGGAGGCGGGAAATCATGGAAGTCAAGCGCTCCCGCGGGCTTGACAGGGGCTTGCGCCTTCGCCAATTCCCTGAATGGGACGCTCAGGATCGGGCCTTGCAGCCGCCGGCGTACCGAGCCTCGCGATGGGCGCGTTTTTTGCGTGGAGGCAAAGGCGGGGGCGGAGCGTGAAACGCATCAGCACCTTGCGCCGGAGAGTTCTCCATTCGCCGCGTCCGGACCGAATGTATTGGGGAGTGACAGTCGACCCGGGACGGACGCCTGTGTCTCGTGACCGGCCCGGAATGGATGTCGAAGTCATGCTTAATTGACGGTTAAGGGATGCCCCCGTTAATCGCTAAGGACTGAGAAGGGCGGGCAACGCGCTCCAGCGACCGACCCAGAGGCGCGTCAGGCAAGACGCTTCGGAGTATACCGCATGGCAACGAAGACCGCTGAAGCCGAGGATCAGGAACAGACGCCGGAGACCCCGCACGATGGTCCGGTCCTCGACATGTCGGATGCGGCAGTCAAGAAGCTGATCAAGACTGCCAAAGCCCGCGGCTTCGTCACCTATGACGAGCTGAACGAGGTGCTCCCGTCGGAGGAGGTTTCCTCCGAGCAGATCGAAGACACCATGTCCATGCTGTCGGACATGGGCATCAACGTCATCGACACCGACGAGGCGGAAGAGGCCGAGACCGAGGCCGGCACCGAGGTGACGAAAGTCGTCGCCGCGCCGCAAGCCATCGTCAAACCCGAACGCGCCGAGCCGTCCGAGCGCACCGACGATCCCGTGCGCATGTATCTGCGCGAGATGGGCACCGTCGAGCTTCTGTCGCGCGAGGGCGAGATCGCCATCGCCAAGCGCATCGAGGCCGGCCGCGAGGCCATGATTGCGGGGCTTTGCGAGAGCCCGCTTACCTTTCAGGCCATCATCATCTGGCGCGACGAGCTGAACGAAGGCAAGGTTCTGCTGCGCGACATCATCGATCTCGAAGCCACCTATCAGGGCCCTGACGCCAAGCCCGTGGCCTCCCAGCCGCTGCCCGGCGAGGCCAATGGCGACGGCACCCATGTGAACGGCGACGCCACCGCCGCCCCGGGCACCGCCCCGCAACAGCCCGCCGGGGCCAAAAGCGACGACGAGGAAGAGGAAGCCCCCCCGGAAGAATTCGACGACGACGACGACGATCTGAACTCCTTGTCGCTTGCCGCCATGGAGGCCGAGCTCAAGCCCAAAGTGCTCGAGACCTTTGACGCCATCGCCACCAACTACAAGAAACTCCGCAAGCTCCAGGATCAGGTCGTCGAGCGCGCGCTTCGCGCCGATAGTCTCTCCACCGGCCAGGAGAAACGCTACAAGGTCCTGAAGGACGAGATCGTCGCCGAGATCAAGTCGCTCTCCCTGAACGCGAACCGCATCGAGAGCCTGGTCGAGACCCTCTACCACATCAACAAGAAGCTGCTCGGCTATGAAGGCCGCATGCTCCGCCTCGCCGAGAGCTATGGCGTGCAGCGCGAGGACTTCCTCGGCGAGTATCAGGGCAACGAGCTCGACCCCAACTGGATGCGCCGCGTCGGCCGGCTGAAGAAGAAGGGCTGGACCGAATACGTCCATGACGAGCGCGGCATCATCAAGGACATCCGCCAGGAGATCCATACGCTGGCCGCCGAGACCGGCCTTGAGATTTCCGAGTTCCGCCGCATCGTGCATATCGTGCAGAAGGGCGAGCGCGAGGCGCGCCAGGCGAAGAAGGAGATGGTCGAAGCCAATCTCCGCCTCGTCATTTCCATCGCCAAGAAATACACGAACCGCGGCCTGCAATTCCTTGATTTGATTCAGGAAGGCAATATCGGCTTGATGAAGGCGGTCGATAAGTTCGAATATCGCCGCGGCTATAAGTTCTCCACCTACGCCACGTGGTGGATCCGGCAGGCCATCACCCGCTCCATTGCGGATCAAGCAAGAACCATCCGCATTCCCGTGCACATGATCGAGACCATCAACAAGATCGTGCGCACCTCGCGCCAGATGCTGCACGAGATCGGCCGCGAGCCGACGCCCGAAGAGCTCGCCGAGAAATTGGCGATGCCGCTCGAGAAGGTGCGCAAGGTTCTAAAGATCGCCAAGGAGCCGATCTCACTCGAGACGCCGATCGGCGACGAGGAAGATTCCTATCTCGGCGATTTCATCGAGGACAAGAACGCGGTGCTGCCGATCGACGCCGCGATCCAGTCCAACTTACGCGAGACGACGACGCGCGTGCTCGCATCCCTCACGCCGCGCGAGGAACGCGTGCTCCGCATGCGCTTCGGCATCGGCATGAACACCGACCACACGCTGGAAGAGGTCGGCCAGCAATTCTCCGTCACCCGTGAGCGCATCCGCCAGATCGAGGCCAAGGCGCTCAGAAAACTCAAACATCCGTCTCGATCCAGAAAACTTCGGAGTTTTCTGGATAACTAGCGCAAGCCTTTAGCCCCCGGACTTGATCCGGGGGTCAAACATCCCTCGCGCAGCCGGAAACTCCGCTCCTTCCTCGACAACTAATCGCCGTCATCCTGAGGTGCGCGCCTCGGCTGATTTGTTAACGCTGCGCAACAACCTGATTGGGTCGATACTGCGACAGCGACTAATGCTGTCAAAACAACAGCATCCCCCCGCGCTACGGCCTTTTCAAGCAACAAGCGCAGTACTTCGTTGTCTAGATCGCTTTGAGAATAGAAGAGCTTCGCGATAGCACTAGGTTCTTCATCTGAGTTGAGCCACCGCAGGATTAGCGCCCGCAACTCCAATTTCAGCGGTCCATCCAAAGGCCACTCATTAGGGGTATAATACCCGTCACACTTTAAGTCTCCGAATTGTCCCGGCTTCCAAGGTTGAAAGTCCTCCCGCCATAAAACGATGGCGGCATGCACGAAGAAATCTTCGAATGCACTTTTCTTTCAAGCAAAGCATTCTTAAGCAGTAACGGTAGGAGTACCTGATCAGCTGCGGCATCGCGCAACATGCTCGTGCTAGCCCTCATCCAGAACCGCCTCATTAAGTGTGGAAGTCACCGATTAATCCAGCACAATGGCAGGACGTCCGAACTGTCGTTAAGAGAATAGGGGAGGAATAGCCCCCTTGCCCCCGCCACACTCCCGGCCAACCATAGGCCATGATGCTCGCGTCTGAGCGTCCCACCGATATCGGCGAGGTGATCATCACGTAGGGCATCGCCTTCCTGTCATCTAAAAGGAACATCCCGAGACTCCCTGCGTTCTCCTGTTCCCTATGCCGCGCCGGCCCTTGCTGGCCGCAATGAAAAGGACAGTGAGATGAGCCAATCCAACCAAGCCAACCAAGCCTATCGCCAAGCCGCCAATTCCCCCGCCGGGCGTCAGGCCGCCCAGACCGCGAAGAATGTCGGCGACGATGTCAACGACCTTGCCGGCGAGATGTCCGACATGGCCGCGAAGCAATATGCCCGCGCCGAAGCCTATGCGGTCGATTCCATCGACCAGGCCGGTTCCGCCATCAAGGCCAATCCCTGGATCGCCGTGGGTATCGCGGTCGGCCTCGGCTTCCTCTTCGGCGCGCTGTCCGGCCGCCGCTAGCGCCCGCGCAGTCTTGACCTTATGGTGCGGCCGCGCGGTCCTCGTGCGGCCGCGTCTTTGCGGGGGGGGAATCATGTTCAAAGCCTGGATGACGTTTGCCTTCGATGCCGCGCGCCTCGGCGCCGAGACGCAGTCGGTCATTGCGCTCCGCATGATGCGGCTCGCGCAAGGCGGGTCTGGCGCGCAGCGAGAGGCGCAGCTGATGCTGACGGAGAAGAATCTCGCTTTCGCCGAAGCGATGGGCACGCTCGCCGTCGGCGGCTCGCTGCAGAAGGTCATGCGGCGCTATCGCAGCCATGTCCGCGCCAATCGAAGCCGCCTGACGCGCTGATCTCCCTCTCCCCGTGGGGAGAGGGTAGGGTGAGGGGGCGGCAACGCGAAAAACTTATCCCCGCCCTCCAAACCTCCCTTACAATCCGCATCACCTCGTCCACTGAGGGGCGCATTCATGAGGCGTCGTGAAGCGGGACGGGGTGCGGTGCCCGCGGGTGGTTTTTCGCAAGGATCACGCTCGGGCGGCGCCGGGGCTCCGCCCGGGTCCACTATGAGGCCCCGCCAGGAGCTGGCTGACGATCCGAGGGTCCACGCCAAACGCGAGCCGTGCCTCTTCCCAGAAAGAGGTCTCGCAAGACTTGATACGGTAAGCGGGAGATCTCGGACTAAAGCGCGGCCCGGCGACCGAAAAATCTGCCGCGAAGAAGCATGCGCTTCACGTTTGAAGCTTAGGCGCATTTCAGTTGCGCTGACGCTTCGCTGCTGATGCGCATGTGGCGCGCCGGACGGCGCCCGCCGCGATCCCCGCAAAGGTTCGCGGACGCTACAAGATTGCGCCTTTCGGCGCGCCATCTCCTCGAACCTAGCCGGCGCCGCCGGGGGGAAATTTTCGCTGCGCGCAACCGCGCTCGTCACTCCGGCGGTCGTCGGCGGAGCTCAAAAAAGGACTTCACCTCCGAAGGGAAATCCCTCCGAGGGTGAAAAGGAAAGCGCCGCTCAAGGAGTCGCGAAACGCGACGCCCGTTGCGAAACGCTTAGTCCTCCATGCCGTCGCGCTTCAGCTCGTCGGTCTCGACGTCGTCGGTCGAGCTCGGAGCAGGCGTGGCGGCAGGCGGGGTGCTGGTGGTCGCGCCTTCAGGGGACGGCAACTTGTTCTCGTCCATGTCGATCGCGTCGTTCTCGCTGGTCGCGTCGTCGACGACGTTGATGAGAAGCGAGGCATCGTCGGCAGGCGGGGCCACGGGGGCGGCCTGGGCAACGCCGGCGAAAAGCATCACGGTAAACAGCGCAACAGTGGTCCGAACAGGCAGGTTCATTACGTTCTCCGTTGCCGCCCGCTCAGAACCCCTCTGGCCTGACGCATCGGGCAGCGCGGGGTAACCATGCACACCCGGTCTCAAAACGAGCTTAGAGCCGCGCTCGCAAATTGCCGCAAATTTGAACGATGCGAATCTTATCCCCGTGCGGGTGCGTGCCCGTAGAATGCAGCGCAAGGCAGACGACGCGAGGCCGATCGTCAGCGGCGTCCCCACCTCCGCTATAAAAAGACCCCCGGGGGGGCCCGGGGGTCGAAGAGTGGCAAACGGAGAGAGAGAAACGGGGAATCAGTACTGCTCGGTGGGTCCGCCCGGCCAGTCGCCGTCGTAAAGCGCGTCGGGATCGTCGTCATAGAAGGCGCCTGGTGCTGTGACATAGGGCGCGGCCCAAGGCTGCGCGGCGCGGCCGTAATCGTAGGCGTCCGCCGCGAAGGGGCGTCCGTCGAAGCCGCGCGCAAGCGTGAAAAGATCGCCGGCGCATCGAGCGGCGCGAGCGGGGCGGCATTGGCGGCGCCGAACGGGGCGCCGAGTGCGAAGACGAAGATCGCGGCCTTCGCCTTGAGGCTGAGATACATGGCATGGCTCCTTGGCTTCCGGCTTGAGGGTGCCGGGGTTGACGTGAGGCGAGGATGGCTGATGCCCCTCTAGGAATCGTCAGCACGGGGCCCACAATGCCTTGCGAATTCTCAGAGAAAGTTGGCGATGGCGTTCAGCCTATTGTTGAGCCACCCCCGTAAGCCTCGCGCTTGCCGGCTGTTCGGGCCGCTTCGTCGCATGCAACCCCTTGGCCCGCCCGGTGTTTCCTCTTTGAACCAAAACGTGAGGATGGGCCGAGATGAGACTGTGGCAATGGGTGCGCGGTAAGCGCGGGCTTGGCAGAAGTGGCGTCAAGCGCACGCGCAATGCGGTAGAGAGCGCCAAGGACCAGTGGCAGGAGGATGGCGGCCGCGGCGATCAGGACTATTACCATGTGCCTGGCGCGGAGAATCCGGACCGCGCCGACCCGCCGACCCTCGACGGCGGCACGATGCCAAAGCCTGGCAAACCCCGCCGTTCCGAACGGACCTGAGATCAGCCGGGGGCGGAGCCGGGCGGTTGCGCGGGATAGGTCGGGCCCGGATGCAGGAAGGTCATGGTCACATAGGCGCCGATGAACGAACCGGCCGCCGCGAACACCACGTAGAACCAGTGATTGGTGTAGCTGATGACGGCAAACGACGAGAGCAGGTACCAGATGCTGCTCCAGCTCGCGGCCGGCAGCCGGCGGCGTTTCACCACGGCATTGGTAAAGGGCACATAGACGGCGTCGCTAGACTAAGGGCCGTCGCGGCGACCACCGCCACCGCGATGAGGGGATTGATGTCGAGAGTGATGTCCGGCATGTTCGGGTCCTTCGTTTGCTCGGCGCACCATAACCCGAACCTGCCAGGCGCGGCGTTACGTTGCACCAGGCCGTGGCTTGTCTTATATGCGCGCATGAAATGCCGCGTTCAGCCGGCGCTTTTGTGAAGGAACGGCGATGATTTTGACCATGCTGAAGGCGAAGCTCCACCGCGGCACGGTGACCGGCGCCGATCTCGATTACGAAGGCTCGATTGCCATCGATCGGGATCTGCTCGACGCCTCCGGTATCCTGCCGCATGAGCAGGTGGATGTGCTCAACATCCATTCTGGCGCGCGCTTCACCACCTACGCCATCGAGGCCCCCCAGGGCACCCGCGGTATTGCAGTGAACGGCGCCGCGGCCCGCCTGGTGCAGACGGGCGACAAGGTCATCATCGTCGCCTATTGCCAGATCCCAGCTGAGGAAGCCCGCAACTATCGCCCCACTGTTGTGATGCTAGGCGAGGGCAACGCGGTCGACGCCATCCGCTAGGCGTCACTTGCCTCTCAGTTGAAAGAAACTCAGAGACCGAACGGATAGGTATCGTCCGCCCCTTTAGCCGGTGCGACAGCCTGCGCGGCGACGGCCTCGGTTTCCTCAAACCAGATCCAGGCGTCGAACTGCCGCGACATCTCGGCCTGGACATAATGTGACAGCAACTCGCTTTCCGGCCGATAGATCACGCCGATCGCACGCTCGAGAAAGGGCTCTGCCAGCTCCGCGCGCACCGACGGCTTCTGCCCTGATCCCAAGTCGAGGAAGAAGGCAGCAATGCCGGCGTCTCGCGAGCGGCCTTCATAGGAGTCCTCGCGGGCAGGACGGACGCGTTTGATCTCCATGGGCGCGTTCCAATCGGAGGCGGCGGCGACAGTCCCGCGATCCGTGCCGAAGCCGATCAGCGCAGCCTCCTCGCCGAAACGCTGCCGCGCGAGCTGCCCGATATTATGCTCGCCGCGCACCTGGCCCATCTCGGTGAACTTCGCGTTGCCGATATGAGAATTATGCGCCCAGACCACCGCTTTGGCATGGGGCCCGCGCTGGACGAGCAGACGTTCAAGCGTGTCGAACATATGCTGGTCGCGTAGGTTCCAGGACACCGCCCCGCCATAATACATGACGCGGTAATACTGCTCCGCCGCCGCGACGACACGCGCGTTCTGCTCGGCGTTGAAGAAGGCGTCGCCGTCCCTGCCGAGATAATCGAGGCGCTTGCGCAGGAGGTCGAGCAGGGCGTCGGTAACAGGCTTCTCACACACCGCAAAGCCGCGGTTGAGCGCCATGTGGCCGTATCGCGCCGGCTCCGCACGCCATGGCGCGAGGCACCCGTACCGCTCCCGCGCGGTGCGCGCGGCCTCGGGATCGATCCCGCCAAGATAGGCGAGCACGGCCTCGATGGAAGCGCTAAGACTATACACATCCAGCCCGTAGAACCCGGCTTTCCGCTCCGGATCGTCCACGGCGCTATTGATCGCCCGCAGCCGGTTCAGAAAAGCGGCCACTTGCCCGTTGCGCCACATCCAGGTCGGGAAGCGCGTGAAAGCAGTCTCTGGTACCGCCGGTCGTGGTAGCCCGCGCACATAGGCGTCGTACCCCGCCGCGTCCGGCCAATCGGCTTCGACCGCGACAATGTTGAAGCCGTGATGGGTCACCAGCATCTCGGTGATGCGAGCGCGGGCATCGTAGAATTGCGCGGTACCGTGGGTGGCTTCGCCGAGAAGCACCAAGCGCCGGTCGGCGAAGCGTTCGGCGAGACCTGCAAGCTCGTCGAGATCGCCGAACGGCTCGGCATGCTCCGCGATGAGCCGGCTCAAGCCGGTCCGGATTGACTTTGCCCGCTGCGCCGGCAGCAGGAGGCCGGTCGCAAAGCTTGCATCCTGGGCGTCGACGGGGGCTTCGGTTTTTTGCTCCGTGTCCTTCCAGCCTTCCTCGCCGATAAGCGGCACGAAGGCGACGGCGCCAAAATCCTCCTCGTCGAACTCGTCTTCGCCGAGTCGGCGCACGCGCAGCAGCGTCTGATGGTGACCTCGGCCAACGGGAATAACCAGCCTGCCGCCGATGGCGAGCTGCTGCTTCAGCGTCTCCGGAACCTGCGGCCCGCCGGCGGATACGATGATGGCGTTGAACGGAGCTTTGTCGGGCAGTCCCACCGTGCCGTCGGCGCAAATGATCTCGGTGTTGCCGTAGCTGAGCCGACTCAGCCGATCCTTCGCTTGATCCGCCAGCAGCCTGTGGCGCTCAATGGCATAAACCTCGCCCGCGATCCTGCTCGTCACGGCCGCGGCATAGCCGGAGCCTGCGCCGACCTCGAGCACCTTGTCGCCCTTACTGAGCTCGGCGAGTTCCAGCATGCGGGCGACGATGTAAGGCTGGGAGATGGTCTGCCCCGCCTCGATGGGAAGCGCGGAATCTTCGTAGGCAAACTCTTGCAGAGGTGTGGCGATGAAGGCCTCGCGCGGCACCCGCTCCATGGCCGTGAGCACGAGGGGATCGGAGATGCCGCGCGCACGCAAATGCCGGTCGACCATGGTGGCGCGGTCACGAGCATAATGATCATCCGGCGGCAGGTTTGGGGCATTTTGAGCCATAGCTCTAAAACTATCGGAAGGCCGAGTGGTTCGGCTTTGATATGAATCAGGAAATGAAACTTGGGCGCGCTAAGGCTTCCCGCTCAGCCTAGGCCAGGCTTTCCAGCCTCACGTCTCCCTGCACGTCGCTGAGCGCTACAGCGATCAAGTCCCGCTCGCGGCGGAAGTGCAGGCTGGCTTGGCCGCTGCCGACCGTGAGATCCCCGATCGCGACATGATCGAGCCAGGGCGGCAGGCAGGGCTTCGAAACATGGATAACACCTGCTTTGGCGTCGATGTCGATGCCGAGACACGCTTGCAGTAGCAGAAACACCGCGCCGCTCGCCCAGGCCTGCGGCGTACACGCGGAGGGATAGGCGACGGGGCCTTCTCCCGAGCGGCGCCTGAACCCGCAAAAGAGTTCGGGCAGGCGAAACGCCGGGAACCGGCAGGCAGCATCGAACAGGCCGGTGAAGATGCGTGCCGCCGCATCGGTCATGCCGTAGCGGGCGAGGCCCGCGGCCACGACGGCACAGTCATGCGGCCAGATCGTACCGTTGTGATAGGACATGGGATTGTAAAGGCTCGAGCCGGCGGCGACCGTGCGCACGCCCCAGCCGCTGAAGAGATCTTGGCTCATCAGATCGCGACCGACGCGAATGGCTTTCGCCTTGTCGGCGACACCGCAAAACAGCACATGGCCGGCATTCGAGGTGCGGATCGTGCAGGGGCGCTTGGCCCCGTCGAGCGCGATGGCGTAGGTCCCGATCTCGTCCGACCAAAAGCGTCTGTCGAGATTTCCCTCCAGCCGATCGGCCGCGTCTTTCATGCGCGTTGCGACATCGGCCTCGCCCAGAGCGTCGGCAATCTCGGCAGCAGCGCGCTTCGCCGCGACGACATAGGCCTGCACCTCGACGAGCGCGATGGCGCCCGCGGCACAGCTGCCGTCGGCGTGGAAGATGGAGTCGTCGGAGTCCTTCCAGCCTTGATTCTGCAACCCGCCGGGATCGCTGCGGCGATACTCGACAAAGCCGTCGTCGTCGGCGTCGCCAAACGTGTCAATCCACTCGAGCGCCGCGCGGACCGCCGGCCAGATGCTGCGGCAGAATTCCACGTCATTGGTGCGGCGCAGATAGGCACCTGCCAGCATGACGAAAAGAGGCGTGGTGTCGACGCCGCCATAATAGCGCCCGAACGGGACCTCCCGCAGCGCCGCCATCTCACCTTTGCGGGTCTCGTGCATGATCTTGCCGGGCTCGGCCTCCTGGAACGAGGATTGCTCTGCAGCCTGCACCGTGCCGAGAAAGGAGAGCACGCCGCGCGCGAGCGACGGGTTGATCCACAGCGCCTGCAACGCGGTCATGACGGCGTCGCGCCCGAATGGAACGCTGAACCAGGGAATGCCGGCATAAGGATAGGGGCCGGTCTCCAGTTCGGTAATCAAAAGCGAGAGATCCGCGGCCGCGCGTCCGACCCAGCCGTCGAAGGCGGTATTCGACGTCTTGACCCGATCGAGCGCGTGGATGTGCCGTCGTGCCTCGCGCTTGCTGGCTTTTAGCGCGGCGAAGAAGGCGCCGCGGCTTGGCATCGTCATGTCGCCGTCGCTTGCGATCGTCATGAGGATGTGCCGGCTCGCACCCGGCTTCAAATCGACGGGGATGATGATGCGCCGGCCCCTGATCGCCACGGGCGCCGAGAAGCTGATTGCGGTGGTGCGCATCTGCTCGTCAAGGCCGCGATAAGACAGCGTGAGGCAGTTCCCCTCGGCGCAAGGCTGCATGGCATCGCCGCGCCTTGGCCTGACCGCCCCTCTGATCTCGAACACATCGCGGAAATCGGCGTCGGCGTCCAAGGTGAGGTCGAAGGTGACGTCGTCGGCCGAATAATTGCGCACGAGCAGGGCTTCGTAGAGCTTCCGCTGCCACAGCAGCCTGCGGCGCAAGAGATGGATCTGCGCGCGCGGGACGATGCGGTTGCGGCGGTCCTGAAAGGGGGGATTGGTGAGATGCGCGGTGAACACGACATTGTCGCGCCCAATATCGCCACTTAAGAGCTCGGGCGCGGCGCCGTTCATGCGCAGGACGAGCTGGGAGAGGATACGGGTATCGTCCTGGAACAGCCCGTCGGCGCCGATGCTGGGGCCGACAGCATGGAGATGGCCGTAGAAATCGCCGCGCGCGTCGAACACCGCGAAAAGGTCGTCGTGTTTCAGGACATGCAGCAGACCGCCCTGCGCAAGCGCGGGCTCAGACGATTCGAAAACGGCCGCTGCTATGTCTTCGCCCATGGCTTGGGGGCTTACGCTTACCGGGCTCACTTCCGCAAGCGCAAACTATGCCGCGGCCCCGGTTGCGAGCCTCCGGGCAGGCCGCTCCTTTGCTCCACCGTCGACGCGGGTCAGCACAACGATATCGTCGTCCGGTGCGAGGTGATGCGGCGCGGCCCCCGCGCTGAGGACGCTTTCGTACGCGGCCTCATAGCCGGCGGCCATGACCTCGATGCTGAAGCGCCGCTCGAAGGAGGCGCGGACCACCGCGCGATCGATGGTTGAGAGCCGCGCAACGGCGTTTGCCGCCTCGTCGACACTTTCCACGACAAAACCGGTTGCACAGTCCTCGATGACCTCGGCGACGGACCCGCGGTTGAACGCAATGACGGGCGTCCCGCAGGCCATGGCCTCGATCATGACGAGGCCGAACGGCTCGGGCCAGTTGATGGGAAAGAGCAGGCTGAGCGCGTTGCCGAGAAATTCTGATTTCTGCGCGTCGTTGATCTCACCGATAAACTCGACATTGGTGGCGTGCTTCAGCAGCGGCTCGATAACATTCTCGAAATAGCCGCGATCGGCGAAATCGACTTTGGCGGCAATGCGGAGCGGGAGGCCTGCGCGCGCGGCAATCGCGATCGCCCTGTCGACGCCCTTCTCCGGCGCAATGCGTCCGAGGAATGCGAGGTAGCCGCCTTTGGCTTCAGGCGAGAATCTGTAGAGGTCGATTGGATAGCCATGATGGATTGTGCGGACCCAGTTTAGATGCGGCAGGGGGCGGCGCTGGCTGTATGAGATCGAGATCAGCGGATAGTCCGGATAGAGCGCATAGAGCCGCGGCAGGTCTTTCACGTCTTGGCGGCCATGCAGCGTCGTCAAAGTACGGTCTGCGATGTCGCTGAAAATCGGAAAGTGATGACAGTCGAGATGGAAATGGAGAATGTCGAACTCATGCGCGCGCCTGCGGACTTCCGTCAGCATGGAAAGATGTGCCGGGAGGTCCCAGGAGACATCCTCGCTGTCGAGGCGGAGCGCCACGTCGCGGCAGGGTACGAGGTTGGCGAGCGTGGTGCTGTCGCCGCTCGCGAACAGGGTGACATCATGACCACGCCGCACGAGCTCGTCGCTCAAATGGGCAACCACACGCTCGGTGCCACCATAGAGCTTAGGCGGCACAGATTCGTATAACGGGGCGATTTGGGCGATCCGCATCATCCGCTTCCTAGCGCAATCAACACTGAAAAAGCTAACAGCGGCGCAGGGGTTCCGGTTCCGGTCCCCCAAGCCACGTCCACAGAATAGCGTGACCTCGCTTAAGGCCGCGCCTCCCCTCGCCGGACGTCGTCAACGCTTCGTTGCCAGGGTGTTGGCGAACAACCGACGTATTTTACTTGATCTCCCACGTGACGCGAAGTCGCACTTCGACCGTCGTGGTGCCGGCCTCGATGGGGACCGATTTCGCCATTTCCATCGCCGCGGGCGCGGCCGCGTAGCGGGGGATGTAGCCGCCGTCTTCCTCAGCCACGGTGAGGACGGGACCGAGTGCGACGCCCGCGGCTTGCGCGTACAGCTTCGCGTTCTCGATGGCGTTGCGCATTGCATCCTTCCGTGCCTCATCTTTGAGCACTTCTGGTTCAGACACGCCAAACTCGATTGAGCCGATCTCGTTCGCACCGACCGTCACCACCTTGTCGAGGATGGCGCCGAGCTTGCCGGTGTCGTGGACGATGATGCGGACTGAGTTCGTCACCCGGTAGCCGACCAGCACCGGCGCGCGGCCTTCTTTCTTTTGGTCGTAGACCGGCGTCACCGCGAAATTCACGGTCTGGATGTCCTTGGCCTCGATGCCGTCGCTTTTGAGAGTTTCGACGATCTCGGTCATGGCCTTGGTGTTTTTGTCCAAGG
>NZ_JBPCOU010000094.1:0-21837 GCF_050999895.1 Methyloceanibacter sp.
CCCCATGTTCTATGACGGCTGGCCGGACTTGGTTCGAATTGTACTTGTTGGAAGCCTGTCTTACGTTGGGCTCGTTGCATTTCTTCGGGTTTCGGGGAAGCGAACTCTCTCGAAGATGAATGCCTTCCACCTCGTTGTGACGGTGGCGCTTGGCTCCACATTCGCGACCGTGCTGTTAAGCAAGGATGTGACCTTCGCCGAAGGCCTCTGCGCGGCTTGTCCGGGACCAAATTTTGCACGCGGCACAACTGGCGCCCCTCGAAAGGTTCGACGGCTCAAGCGCCGGGTTCTCGGAAGAATCCCCCCGCAGGCGCCGAGCTACTGGTGCTTCCAGCGCCGCGCGGCCCGTTCGCGTGAGATTTCCCCCGCGTCGATCAGCGCCTCGACACAGCGTTTGGTCAGGCTCTCGCCCGCCCGGTCCATGCATTGCCGAAGGCCGGCATCTTGCGGCGCGAATTCCCCGCAAAATCGCTTGTAATCGTTGCGGCAAGCGTTCTTGAGGGCGGCCGAATACTGCGCCGAAACCAGCGTCGGCGCTGCGAGCGCGCCGATAAGAACAAGAGAAAAAAGAGCCTTGGACTGCATTCTGTACTCCGTTGAGTGGGTCGCCCCTGAGATCGGCCGGTTTTATCCCGCCTCTTGGGGCTGTTCAGCGTTAATTTATCATGCCCCGTTGGGCTCGGCCATAAGCGCCGCATCGCTGGCGATTCTAAGGCAGGCTCAATCTTGAATTTGCCCTGCCGAAGATCCGCCTTCCGCGGCCTCGCTCGCCTTGAGCCAGCGTTGCTCGGCGGCCCCAATGTTGCGCTCGATCTCGCCGCGGGTCTTCATCAAATCGCTCGCGGATGTCCCGTTGGCTTGCGGCGTGGCGAGAAGCGCGTCGATTTCCGCGCGGCGTTTCCAAAGCTGCTTCAACGCAGCCTCGGCCTTGTCCGCCTCTTTGCGCATATCTTTTAGCCGCTCCCGCGCCGCCGCCGCTTCGCGCCGCTCGTCCTTGCGGTTGCCGCGCTTGGCCTGTTTCTCGCCCTTTTTGCCATTGCCGGCATTCGGCCCGAGCACGGTTGCGCGATAATCGTCGAGGCTGCCTTCGAGTTCGCTGGCCGTGCCGCCATCGATCAGAATGATCCGGTCCGCGATCAGCTCCAGCAGATGCCGGTCGTGGCTGACGACGACCACGGCGCCGCCGAATTCATTCAGCGCCTGGATCAGCGCCTCGCGCGCATCGACATCGAGATGGTTGGTTGGCTCGTCGAGAATCAGAATATGCGGCGCCTCGCGCGTGATCAGCGCCAGAGATAGCCGCGCCCGCTCGCCGCCGGACAGCTGGCGCACTTGCACATGCGCTTTTTCCCCGGAGAAGCCGAAGCGGCCGAGTTGCGCGCGCACCTCGCCCTGTTTCGCCGCGCCGAGCAGCTGCTCCATATGCTGAAGCGGCGTCTCGTCGGGCCTCAGCTCCTCGATCTGGTGTTGCGCGAAATACCCGACGCGCAGTTTCCCGCCGGCCGCGACCGCGCCGCCCATCGGCTTCAACTGACCGGCAAGGAGCCGCGCCAGCGTGGTCTTGCCGTTGCCGTTGCGGCCCACAAGCGCGATGCGATCGTCGGGATCGATGCGCAGATTGAGGCCGGATAGGACCGGCACGTCGGCGACATAGCCCACCGCGGCGTCGTCGAGCACGACGAGCGGCGGCTTCAGCTCCTTCGGGCTCGGGAAGTCGAAGACGAGCGAAGGGTCCTCGACCATCGCGGCGACCGGCTCCATCTTCGCGAGCGCCTTCAGCCGGCTCTGCGCTTGCCGCGCCGTATGCGCCTTGTAGCGCCAACGGTCGACATAATCCTGGAGCCGCTTGCGTTTCAGCTCCTGCTGCGCGCGCATGGCTTCGACCTGGCCTTGGCGCTCCCGCCTTTGCCGTTCGAATGCATCGTAATTGCCGGCATAGAGCGCGACCTTGCCGCGCTCCAGATGCAGCACGTGGTCGATCACGTTGTTCAGCAAGTCACGCTCATGGCTGACCACGATGAGGGTGCTGCGATAGGTCTTGAGGAAGGATTCGAGCCACATCGTGGCTTCAAGGTCGAGATGGTTCGACGGCTCGTCGAGCAAGAGAAGATCAGGCTCCGAGAACAGGAGCGCCGCGAGCGCGACGCGCATGCGCCAGCCGCCGGAAAAAGACTCGAGCGGCAGATGTTGCGTCTCCTCGTCGAAGCCGAGTCCGGCAAGGATCCGGGAGGCCCGCGCCGGCGCGCTATGGGCGTCGATGGCGTTCAGCCGCTCGTGGATCTCGCCGATGCGATGCATGTCGGTGGCATGATCCGCCTCTGCAATGAGGGCGGCGCGTTCGGTCGCGGCTTCCAGGACGGTCTCAAAGGGTGTCGCCGCGCCGCCCGGCGCTTCCTGGGCGACATAGCCGATCCGCGTGCCGGAGGGTCGCTCGATCGTGCCCTCGTCGGCTTCGCACGCCCCGATCAGGACCTTGAGCAAAGTCGATTTTCCCGCGCCGTTGCGGCCGACCAGTCCGACACGGCTTTTCGGCGGCAGGGCCGTGGAAGCACGATCGAGAACGAGATGGCCGCCGAGGCGCACCGTGATGTTTTCAAGGGTGAGCATGGGCGTCGCCTCTAACACACTGAGCCTTGCCGCGTCACCTGCAAGGGCGGGGTAAGACGTTCCGAGGCTGGGGAGGGGATGCGGACGCCGGGCGATTGCACCGCCGGCGAACCTAAAGACTTCTTCAAAGACCGCACCCTTCCTGCTGCCGAAGAAGAGTCCTGGAGGCTGTTGGAACCGAAATCGGTCTCCCGGTTTTAACAGGGCTGACAGGCTCGCTCCTCCTCCCCGGGCCTGGTTTGTTCTTAATTTGACCTGAATGCTCTCCTTTGCTGCGGCCAGTTTCCCGGCCGCTTTTTTTGTGAGGGGCCGCCGGGGACGGCGGACGAGGCGGCTTCACTCAACTGTGAGGTGACCCGCTTCTCGGCACAAGACGCGGGCCGCGCGCCGCATGTAAACTGCCTCAGGTGATGAGGTTATCCATGGCGCCGTCAGCCTTGCTTTTCGTGGTGTGTCAGGCCCTCGCCAATCAGGGCCCATTGGATGTGAACGGCTTCCCCGCCGGCGGCGTTAAGCTCGACGACGCCACCTGCCGCAACGAGATCGTGCAAATGCTTGACCGCAACGCGGTGGGGAGCGTCGCGCCGGAGCCCGACTTTGCCGATCCCTATGTCTGCAACCGCATGGCGATGGTGGAGACCGGCCACTGGGAACAGACCCATCCCGGCTGGTATGTGAAGCAGGTTAAATGTCCGCGCCCCGACGGGACGTTTCCGGGCGATCTCGACGTCTGACCGTCTGGCCGCAGCTCCTGAGCGGCGATGGCGCGGAACAAGCCCCTCGGACCGCATCAAAACGATTGTCCGTGAAGCCGTTCGTTGTCACCCTAGTGGCGAACGCAGGCCGCAACCCTGAAACCCCGCCGAAAGACGCCGATGCAGCACTCGATGCCGATTGTCTCGACCATCGTTTTGGGCCTCGTGCTTGCCTTTGCCCTCGGCGTTCTCGTGCACCGCTTCAAGCTCCCGCCTCTAGTCGGCTATCTGCTCGCGGGCATCGCCATCGGCCCGTTCACTCCGGGTTTCGTCGCCGATCAGAACATCGCCAATCAGCTCGCGGAAATCGGTGTCATTCTCCTCATGTTCGGCGTCGGGCTGCATTTCTCCTTGGCGGACCTGTTGTCGGTGCGCGCCATCGCCATTTCGGGGGCGCTCGCACAGTTGCTGGTCGCGCTGCCTTTGGGCATGGCCATCGGCTGGTCCCTCGGCTGGCCGCTTGGCGCCGGCATCATCTTCGGCATCTCGCTCTCGGTTGCGAGCACGGTCGTCACCTTGCGTCTCTTGCAGGAACGCCGCCTGGTGGAGACCGAACGCGGGCACATCGCCGTGGGCTGGCTGATCGTCCAGGACATCGTGATGGTGTTCATCCTCGTGATGCTGCCGAGCCTGGCCGGGCTCTTCAGCGCCGAGGCCACCTACGATCCCGAAGCGCTCATGCGCGCGTTCGCCATCACCGTCGGCAAGATCGGCGTCTTCATCGCCTTCATGCTGCTGGTCGGCACCAAGATCGTGCCCGCGATCCTGCACTACGTCGCCCATACCGGCAGCCGTGAGCTCTTCCGCCTCGCCGTGCTGTCAATCGCGCTCGGTATGGCGTTCGCCTCGGCCGAGCTGTTCGGCGTGTCGATCGCGCTCGGCGCCTTCTTCGCTGGCATGATCTTGAGCGAATCGCGGCTTAGTCAGCAGGCCGCGACGGAATCGCTTCCCTTCCGCGACGCCTTTGCCGTGCTGTTCTTCGTATCGGTCGGCATGTTGTTCAACCCTGAGATCGTTGTTGAAGCGCCGGCCGCCCTGGCCGCCACGGTGCTCGTCATCATGGTGGCGAAGTCGATCGCAGCCTTCGGCGTGTTGCGCCTGTTCCGCCACGGGCTGACACCGTCACTGACCATCACCGCACTGCTCGCTCAGATCGGCGAATTTTCATTCATTCTCGCCGGCCGTGGCGTCGATCTCGACATTCTTCCGCCGGAAGGCCGCGATCTCATCCTCGCCGGCGCCATCATCTCCATTCTCTTGAACCCGCTCCTTTTCGCCGGCGTCGAATATCTCATCCAGCGCCATGAGCGCACTACGCGCGGCGAGGCGGAGGCCGCAGTCGAAGAAGAGGAGCCGACGCGCGAGCCGATCCGCCCCACGACCCTCACCGGCCATGTGGTACTTGTCGGCCACGGCCGCGTCGGCAGCTTCATCAGCGATGCCTTGAGCGGCGGCAAGGTTCCGCTCTTCGTCATCGAGGACGACGACGATGCCGTCGCGGAACTCAAGGCGCAGGGCATCGAGGCGCTGAGCGGCAACGCCGCCGACCCCGAAATCATCCCCGCCGCCAATCTCGGCGCCGCGCGCTGCCTCCTCGTCGCCATTCCGAACGCCTTCGAGGGCGGCCAGGTCGTGCAGCAGGGCCGCGCCATCAATCCCTCGCTGCCCATCATCGCGCGCGCCCACTCCGAGGCCGAGATCGAGCATCTGAAGCGCCTCGGCGCCACCACGGTCGTCATGGGCGAGCACGAGATCGCCAAGGCCATGATGGGAGACATCCGCGAGCCCGCCGCCTCGCCGGCTCCCGCGAGTCGAAAGCCGAGGGCGCCCGTGCCTGAACCGACCACGATCGGTTAGGGGCACTCGACAATGCCGCACGACACGCCCCTGATCTCAACCATCGTCATCGCGCTGACGCTCGCGCTCGTTTTCGGTGCGCTCGCGCAGCGGGTGAAGATCCCGCCGCTCGTCGGCTACCTTCTGGCCGGCATCCTGATCGGCCCTGCCACGCCGGGCTTTGTTGCAGACCAGACTCTCGCCAACCAACTGGCGGAGATCGGCGTCATCCTCCTGATGTTCGGCGTCGGCCTGCATTTCTCGCTCGAGGATCTTCTCTCCGTGCGCGCCATCGCCATCCCGGGCGCCATCGTGCAGATCGTCTGCGCCACGTTACTCGGCATGGGGCTCGCGACATGGCTCGGCTGGTCGATCGGCGCAGGGCTCGTGTTCGGCCTCGCGCTCTCGGTCGCGAGCACCGTGGTTCTGTTGCGCGCGCTTCAGGAACGGCGGCTGATCGAAACCGAGCGCGGGCGCATCGCCGTCGGCTGGCTGATCGTCGAGGACATGGTGATGGTTCTCACCCTGGTTCTCTTGCCGGTCTTCGCCGGCATGCTCGGGGGCAAGGGCGCCGGCGCGACGAGCCTGTCGGCTGTGGCCGTCACGACCGGGATCACCATCGCCAAGATCGCCGCCTTCGTGGCGATCATGCTCATTGTCGGCAAGCGGGTCATTCCCTGGGTCCTGCATTACATGGCCCATACCGGCAGCCGCGAGCTGTTCCGTCTCACGGTCTTGGTGATCGCCCTGGGCGCGGCCTTCGCAGCGGCGGAGCTGTTCGGCGTCTCCTTCGCGTTGGGCGCCTTCTTCGCCGGCATGATCTTGAGCGAGTCCGAGCTCAGCCAGCGCGCGGCGCAGGAGACCCTGCCGTTGCGCGACGCCTTCGCCGTGCTGTTCTTCGTCTCCGTCGGCATGCTGTTCGACCCGGCCATCCTGGTCGCCGAGCCAGTGCCGGTGCTTGCGACGCTGCTGCATCGTGCTCGGCAAGTCGCTCGCGGCGCTCGCCATCATTCGGCTCTTCGGCTATCCGAGCTCGACGGCGCTCATGGTTTCGGCGAGCCTCGCGCAGATCGGCGAATTCTCCTTCATCCTCGCCAATCTCGGCGTATCGCTCGAGCTGCTCCCCGAGCAGGGGCGCAGCCTGATCCTCGCTGGCGCCATTCTCTCCATCCTCGTCAACCCGCTTTTCTTCGCTGCGCTGGATTGGCTGCTGCGGCGGCGGGAGAGGGCGGCGGCAGTGGACCGCGCGCTTGAAGAGGCGGAAGCGGAAGCTGCGCGCGAGCCCGTGCGCGCCACCAAGCTCAAGGGCCATGTCGTGCTGGTCGGCCATGGCCGCGTCGGCGGTTTTATCAGCCTCGTGCTCGGCGAACGCGGCACGCCCCTCTTCATCATCGAGGACGACGAGGATCTGGTCGCGGCGCTCCGGGCGCGCGGCATTGAGACCCTTCAGGGCAACGCCGCCGACCCCGAGCTGATCCAGGCCGCGAATCTGAAAGACGCGCGCTGCCTGCTCGTCGCCGTCGCGGATGCGTTCGAAGGTGGTCAGGTGGTGCTGCAGGCGAGGCGTATCAATCCTCACCTCGTCATCATCGCCCGCGCCCACTCCGCGGCCGAGGCCGAGCATCTGAGGAAGCACGGTGCGGGCCTCGTGGTCATGGGCGAGGACGAGATCGCCAAGGCCATGATCGACCATCTCCCGGACGCCCCGGAAGACGTGCGCACCTGACAGTGAGCTGCGTTCCTGCGTGGCGAGCGCTTTCGCCGCCGCACGTATTCTCGCAGCCGGAACTTGTTCTCGCCCGCATCCCTACCATATTCAAGGCCGCTACGGAACCGTCAGCGGTCCAACGTTGTTTTATCTTCCAAACGCCAACCGACGGCGGGGATATTAGCATGAATAGCAGCAGTCAGACCTATCGAGGCCCGCGCATGGGCTTTGGGGCCAACAAGGCGGCCACCGATTTCCTGCGCGACATGACCGCGGACATGACGCATCAGCAACGTCTGGCCCAAGTGCGCTGGATCGCGGGCATGATGGACAATCAGTTTCGCGTGCCCGGCACCAATCTCCGCTTTGGCTGGGATTCGATCCTGGGGCTTTTCCCCGGCATAGGCGATGTTCTCACCAGCGCCGTCTCGCTCCTAATCGTGCATCACGCCTATCAGACCAAGGCCTCGCCGCTCACCATGGGGCGCATGCTGGGCAATGTCGGCGTCGACTTTGTCGTCGGCGCGATCCCTCTCGTCGGCGATCTTTTCGACTTCGCCTTCAAGGCGAATCTGAAAAATGCGCGGCTGCTGGAGCGGCATCTGACGCGGCAAGCCGAGAAGGCGAGCGCCTCACGCCCGCGTCTCGCGCGGACAGGCACGCGGCAGTAGCCGCACCCGGAGAACCAAGAGCACCAGTCCGAGGAGGAAGCCATGCTGCAAGATTGCCCAGCCGCTTCTGTCGCTTTCCTTGCTTGCACTGGCGATGTCGCCGGGCTTAGCCGCCGCCGCAGCAGGCCGAGGAGAGCAAGTCCGAGAGCATCGGCCCCTGGGAGATCGAAGCGACCTATAAGTCCGAAAAGTTCGACCGCTACGGTCTTGCCCTGATGCTCGAATCGCCGAATTGGCGCCTCGACCGCGGCAAGCAAAGTCCTGTGAAGATGACGCTCGGCCCGCAGGCATGGGATACCGAGGTCGCCGCGGAAGCGAACGCGGTCTCCATCGACGTCAACGACAAGAAATGCGCAAGCGGCCTCCGCACAGCGAACACGCTGAACGTGCTCGCGGCCGGCCCACGATCCGTGTGCCCCTCGATAGCAGCAGGGTCGCTCGAGCGCCTGGAGGCTTGCGTGGCGAAGAACAGCCGCGCGATCGAGACCAATCCATTCGTCGAGCCGCCGCGAAAGCTTAAGCCTAGGTCGCCGCCTCCAGCGCATCCACTTCTTCGTCGCTGAACACGCGGCTCCGCGTCAGAAAGCGTACGCCTTCGGGCGCCTCCAGCGAAAAGCCCGAGCCACGTCCCGGCACCACATCGATGATGAGCTGGGTGTGCTTCCAATATGCGAATTGGTCGGCGTCCATATACACTTCGCAGCCTGCGATTTCGCCGAGCCGCACGTCGTTGCCGCCGACCCTGAATTCGCCTTCCGGGTAGCACATTGGCGCCGACCCGTCGCAGCAGCCGCCGGACTGGTGGAACATCAGCGCGCCATGCTGCTTCTTGAGGCGCGAGATCAGGTCCTTGGCGGCGTCGGTCACAAGCACGCGTTCAACCATTGGCTCGATCTCCTGCTTTGACGGCATCCGCCTTCGCCGGCTCGATATCGCCGCGCTGTTGCAGCCAGCGTGCGATCGTCCAGCACAGCGCCGCCCATGCGGCGCCGATGCACCATCCCGCGAGCACGTCGGTCGGGTAATGCACCCCAAGATAGATCCTGCTCAGGCCGATGGCGATGGTGATCGCCACCGCGATCCCGATGAAGAAGACTCTGATCCGTTGCGATTCATGCGTGCTGGCGAGCAACGCGCCGAGCGTCAGGAACGTCACCGCCGACAGCGTGGCGTGGCCGCTCGGGAAGCTCGAGCTGAACACGCGCGCCGCATGCGACATGAGTTCCGGCCGCGGCCGCGCGAACGCGAATTTCAGCGCATTGCTCAAGAGCACGCCACCGATGACCGAAGCCGAGACCCAAAGCGCCGTGGCCCGCTCCCGCGACATTAGGAGGTAGGCAATGACGCTTAGAAACACCAACCCGAGCACGGCGTAGCTGCCAAGCGCGGTGATGTCGCGCGCCGCCTCTTCGAGCCAAGGCGGCCCGATCGGATCGGACGGATCCGCCGGATTGCGCAAGGCGAGCATGACCGTCTGGTCGAACGTCGCGGCGTCGCCTTCCAGAACTTCCTCGGCGATGTGGCCGAATGCGAGCAGCAGCAAACCGGCGAGGAAGAGCCCGGCGAGAATCCAGATCTCGGGCTTGTTGCGCCACACCCACAGCGAAAAACTACCGGCGCGCGCAAACAAGCCAGATCGCGAGGGTTGCGTCACCCGCCTAGAAGAAACCCATCGCTTTCGGGCTATAGCTCACCAGCATATTCTTGGTCTGCTGGTAATGGTCGAGCATCATCTTATGCGTCTCGCGCCCGATGCCCGATTTCTTATAGCCACCGAACGCCGCGTGCGCCGGATAGAGGTGGTAGCAATTGGTCCACACCCGGCCCGCCTGGATGCCGCGCCCGAAATTGTAGGCGCGGTTGATGTCGCGGGTCCACACGCCCGAGCCGAGCCCGTACAGCGTGTCGTTGGCGATCTCCAGCGCCTCCTCGTCGTCCTCGAAGGTCGTGACCGAGAGCACCGGCCCGAAGATCTCCTCTTGGAAGATACGCATCTTGTTGTGGCCTTCGAACACGGTCGGCTTGACGTAATAGCCTTCCGCCAGTTCGCCATCGAGCTTGAGGCGCCCGCCGCCGGCAAGCAGCTTCGCGCCTTCCTTCTCGCCGATGTCGATATAGGAAAGGATCTTCTCGAGCTGATCGTTGGAGGCCTGCGCGCCGATCATGGTGTCGGCTTCGAGCGGGTTGCCCTGCTTGATCTTGTTTACCCGCGCGATCGCCTTGTCCATGAAGCGGTCGTAGATCGATTTCTGCACCAGCGCGCGCGACGGGCAGGTGCAGACCTCGCCCTGGTTCAGCGCGAACATGGCGAAGCCTTCGAGCGCCTTGTCGAAAAAGTCGTCGTCCTCGGCCATCACGTCGGCGAAGAAGATGTTCGGCGACTTACCGCCGAGCTCGAGCGTTACCGGGATCAAATTCTCCGACGCATATTGCATGATGAGGCGGCCGGTCGTCGTCTCGCCGGTGAAGGCGATCTTGGCGATGCGCTTGTTCTGGGCGAGCGGCTTGCCGGCCTCGACGCCGAAGCCGTTCACCACATTAAGCACGCCGGCGGGCAGAAGATCGCCGACCAGGTCCATCAGCACCATGATGCTCATCGGCGTTTGCTCGGCGGGCTTCAGCACCACGCAGTTGCCGGCGGCAAGTGCTGGCGCGAGCTTCCAGCACGCCATGAGGATCGGAAAGTTCCAGGGGATGATCTGGCCCACCACGCCGAGCGGCTCGTGGAAGTGATAGGCGATGGTGTCGTGATCGATCTCCGAGAGCGAGCCCTCCTGCGAGCGCAGGCAGGACGCGAAATAGCGGAAATGATCGATGGCAAGCGGGATGTCGGCGAACCGCGTCTCACGGATCGGCTTGCCGTTGTCGATGGTCTCGACCGAGGCGAGCAGTTCGAGATTCTCCTGCATCCGGTCGGCGATCTTGTTGAGGACCGCGGCGCGCTGTGCCGGCGCCATCCTGCCCCAGGCGTCCTTCGCCTTGTGCGCGGCGTCGAGCGCAAGCTCGATATCGGCGGCTTGCGAGCGCGCTACTTGGCAGACCGGCTTGCCGGTGACGGGGCTGATATTCTCGAAATATCGGCCGTCGGCGGGCGCGACCCAATCGCCGCCGATGAAATTATCGTAGCGCGGGCGCAAGGCGACGCGCGCACCTAGGGTTTCGATGACCTCGTGCAGCATGGTTTCCTCCGTAAGCGACTGACTTTTCTTTGTGTATTTCCCCAATCCTGATCCTCTGCCTTGACCTCCGTCAAGGGGAACCTGCCCGGGCCTGGAACAACAAGGCGTGACTCCGCGTTTCTGGCGAAAGCTTGTACGTGGAGGGCCCTTATATCGTCGACAACGTAAGAAGCGGCGGAAACAACAATCTCACCTCGGCGTCCTGATCGGCGCCGCTTTGGTCGCCTTGGCGGTGCTCGGCTACTTCTATTACGAGCGGCAGCGCGAGGTGGTCACCATCGACGTCCCGGGTTTCTCGGGCAAGATCACCAAGGATCCGCTCAGCGACAAGGACGTCGACGTTAAGATCGACACTGACTGACCTGAAGCTGACGATCGATTCGCCCGCTTGCGCGTGCGCCGCCACGGTAGGTGCCCGGGCGTCCTCCGTGACTTGGCTTTGCCTCGCGCCTCTAGGATAACGGCTGGACCATCTCGCGCCTATTCGACGCCGCTCAGGATCGCTGTTTGCACGCTCTCGTCGGGCGCGCCGAGCCACTTCCGCTGCTTGGCGCCCATGAGCAGCAATCCCCAGGCCCTGGCGCCGTCGGGCGCGAACAGCACGTAGAGCTGATTCTCCCCGCAATCATGCGCCTTGCACACGAAGCCGAGCAGATGCGCCTTGCCGTCGACCTGGATATTGATCGACGGGATCGCCGGGCCGTCCAAGGTCTTGGCATAGGTCTCGACCCAGTCCGGCACCGTCTCGCCGGCGAGCATGCTGGTCCAGGCCGCGCGGTAGCTCGGCTGCTTCATCAGGTCGAAAAGGTAGGGTCCCCCCGTGGTCGGCGGCGAACACTGGCGCACTGCCGAGAAGCAACAGCATAAGGCACAGTCTTTGTGGGAGCATCTTGGTCTCCGTCGGGGGTGAAGCGCTGAGACGCGCATCCCCTAAAATGACGGATCGGGGCGAAACCTGAAAGCTTCTTAGTGCCGGACCAGCGGCCAGCCTTCAAGGCTAGGACGAAGAGACGCAGCGAGCGGCGGCGCCGCATCGGGCTGAAATGCGCCTGAAGGCTTCGCGCAGAGAGGCCCCGACAGGCGCCGTTCCGGAACGAAGGTCGATGCCGTCCAGAGCGCCTTGAAGGCGAGCCGGCCGAGCCGCACCGTTTCCGGCGCGCCCTCGTCGAACAGGGTCATGGCATTGCGCTTGTCGGCATCGCGGCGCATGGCATCGCCCGACCAGCACATGGTCGCGCCGAGCGTCACCTGCTCATGCGCATCCAGCAGGCGCGGATTATGCGCCCAGCGCAGCAAGTCCTTGGCCGGCCGCAACGGGCCGAGATGGGTGAGGCAGGCGAACAGCTGCCGTAGATCGTCCTCGGGATCGAGCTTGGCCAGCACCGCCCTGGCGCTGATGCCGGCGCGAAACAGATCGTCCTTGCAGCGTAAGAGCGCCTGCACGGGGACCGACGCCGCCGAGCGCACGATCATGGTGATAGAAAGCGTATTTGCGCCTTCGCCGCCCTCGAGCGCGCGCGCTGCGAACCGCGACACCATCTGGACATGCCGGTCTAGCTCGGCGTCCTTGGGATCCCTCGTAACATCCGTCCCGAGCACAACGCGCATTCATGCCCCTCGAGTGTGTGAAGTGGCCGCCGGCAAACGCTACGGCGCTTGGCCGTGCCCTTCTATGAATAGCAACAACAGGGTTAAAGAAGACTTGAGGATGGGCGTCGCTGCCGCGCCGCGAACGGGCGCAGGCGGCGCTGGCATGGAGAGGGCTGGCTTGGAGCCGGCCGGCGTGGCGGGGAGGATAGCGACGCGGGAAGTCGCGGGCCAGGAAGGCCGGGGCACGAGGCACTCAAAGAGACGCGGACGCACGCGGAGCATAGGCGGACTCGTGACCCTGCTAAGGTCTTTACGCGCCCCTTATGCCCACCCCGAAACCATGTGAGAGGGTAATTGTGTCGGGCGTGGGACCGGCATCGTCCCTCCTGTTGACGGCGAGTGTTAGCGGTGAACGCCCGCGCTAGGGGAAGGACGGTCCCGAGACGCCCGGCGCCTTTTTTCGTTCCCCCCTTGTGTTTAATGAGGCTGATGAGGAATAGCTCGCGCACAGCCTTGATCGCCTCTTTGATTTTCAGAAATATCCATTCACTGCGCTTGAGATCGCCCCGACGGTGGACGAGGAGCAAGTTGCAGATATCTTCGTTCGCATTAACAGTGAGGGGGTCAACTTAATCAGGCCGACTTCATCCTCACGGTATTGTCTGTTTTTTGGGATGAAGGGCGAGCTGCCCTTGAGCAATTTTGCCGTTCTTCACGAACTCCCGCTTCGGACGAACAGGGCGCTTCGTCATCTCGGACGAAAGCGCGGCCCGGCGTCCGAAAAATCTGCCGCCAAAAAGCATGCGCTTGTGAGGCGTGCGCGTTTTGATCCGCACCCGCTTCGCTGCTGATGCGCATGTGCGCGCCGGACGGCGCCCGCCGCGATCTCATGATTGCCGCGGGCAAAAAAGGGGCACTCCGAGCCTGGGTCGAATGGCCTAAACCGCCGCCCTTCCATCCTGCGGCGCGGGAGCCCAAATAGAGCGCTCGCGTTATCCCCTGAACCCCAAGGGGTCTCCTGCATGAAAGACGTGAGTAAAATGAGGGACGGGTTCAAGGCGCCGGAGCTGCCGGCTTGCCGCAAGCCAAGCGACGACGGCGGCGAAGAGGCGAAGCTTCTCAGTCCCTTCACCTTGCGCGGCGTCACCTTGCGCAATCGCATCGTCATGTCGCCGATGTGCCAATATTCGGCTGAAGACGGCTTCGTGAACGACTGGCATTTCGTCCATCTCGGGTCACGCGCCGCGGGTGGCGTGTCGCTCGTCATGGTCGAGCCGACCGCGGTGACCGCTGAAGGCCGCATCACGCCGGGCGATACCGGGATCTGGTCGGACGCGCATGTCGAGCCGCTCGCGCGCATCGTCCGTTTCATCGAGAGCCATAGCGTCGTGCCGGGCATCCAGCTTGCCCATGCCGGCCGCAAGGCGAGCTGCGAGGTGCCGTGGCGCGGCGGCAAGCGTCTCAGGCTCGACGAGGGCGGCTGGCCGGTCGTGGCGCCGAGCGCGCTTCCGTTCAATCCGGGCGATCCGGAGTCCGTTCCGCTCGACCGGAAAGGCATCGACGAAGTGGTCGCAGCTTTTGAGGCCGCCGCAAGCCGCGCGCTTCAGGCCGGCTTCAAAGTCATCGAGCTTCACGCGGCGCACGGCTATCTGCTGCATGAGTTCCTGTCGCCGCTTTCGAACAAGCGCGACGACGACTATGACGGCAGCCTTGAGAATCGCATGCGGCTTCCGCTGCGCGTCGCCAAATCGCTGCGCGCGATCGTGCCGGACGACCTTCCGCTCTTCATGCGCATCTCGGCGACCGATTGGGTCGAGGGCGGATGGGACATCGAGCAGTCGGTGGAGCTCGCCAAGCGCGCGAAGGCGCTCGGCGTCGATCTGATCGACGTGTCGTCGGGCGCCATGGTGCCGGATGCGAAGATTCCGATCGGCCCCGGCTTCCAGGTGCCGTTCGCAAAGCGCATTCGCGCCGAGGCCGGCGTCGCGACGGGCGCCGTCGGCATGATCACAGACCCGCATCAGGCGGAGAGGATTATCGCGGACGGCGATGCCGATATCGTGCTTCTCGCCCGCGAGCTGTTGCGGGAGCCCTATTGGGCGCTCAAGGCTGAAACCGCGCTCGGCGGGCAAGCCTGCTGGCCGACGCAATATGGCTACGAAGTCGCGCGCGAGTAGGACGACGCGCAACGCAGCTCGTCATGGCCGGGCCTGTCCCGGCCATCCACGTCTTGGAACGATGCGACGCAAATCGTGGATGCCCGGCACAAGGGCATGACAGAAACGGAAGTGAACAGGAGAACCCGATGGCCTTTTATCTCGTCTCCGCCGTCCCGAAGCAGGATCTCATGGAGGAGCTCGGCAGCCGCCTCGCCGAGGATGAGTTCGTCGGCTTGCGGCCCTTCGGCAAGACGGTGTCGCATGCGCTGAAGAATGCTCGCTTGCGCCGCGATGGCGTTGCCGTGTGGGAGGAGGAGGATTATTGCGATCCCCCGCTCGCGCAGGAGCGCGCGGCCGTGCTCGACACCTACTTCGATGACATCAGGGTGGAGGCGGTCAGCGAGGGTGACGTCTGGGCCAAGATCGAGCCCCTCCCCCGCCTGTTCCCCGAGTTCGAGGCATAGAATGGTCCGCCTCATCAGTGTCATGGCCGGGGTTGTCCCGGCCATCCACGTCTTGGAACCCGGCGTGACGAAAATCGTGGATGCCCGGCACAAGGCCGGGCATGACGGTGGTGGGACAGCTTTGCGCTTCGAGGAACCGTGAGAGTTGGTGTTAAGCGATTCCAGGCCTACATACCCGTCATGACAGAGCCCATCACCAAAGACCGAGTGCTCGAAGAGCTGAAGCACGTCAAAGGCCCCGACCTCAAACAGAACATCGTCACGCTCGGCCTCGTCTCCGAGGTCGTCATCAATGCGGGCAAGGTCTATTTCGCGATTAAGATCGATCCCGCGCGCGCCGCCGAGCTTGAAGGTCTGCGCCTCGCGGCGCAGAAAGCCGTCGCGTCGCTGCCTGGCGTCGAGGCCGTCGCCGTGACGCTGACCGCGGATCGCGAGCCGGGCACTGCGCGGGGCGGCAATGGCACGGGCGCGGCGAGCCACGTAGCCCATCACGCACCTTCCATCACCGCTCCCGGCGCTGCGCGCGCTGCGCGGCATCGCCCCGGAGGCGTCCCCGGTGTCGCGAACATCATCGCCGTCGCGTCGGGCAAAGGCGGCGTCGGCAAGTCGACCACCGCCGTCAATCTTGCGCTCGCGCTGAAGGAGCAGGGGCTCAACGTTGGCGTTCTCGATGCCGATATCTATGGCCCGTCGATGCCGCGCCTCCTTGGCCTCAAGGGTCAGCCGCAACAGGTCGAGGGCAACAAGCTCGAGCCGATGCAGGCTTTCGGCGTGAAGGTCATGTCGATGGGCTTCCTCGTCGATGAGGAGACGCCGATGATCTGGCGCGGCCCCATGGTGATGTCGGCGCTGTCGCAGATGCTGAAGGACGTTGCCTGGGGCGAGCTCGATGTGCTGGTTGTCGACATGCCGCCCGGCACCGGCGACGCCCAGCTCACCATGGCGCAGCAGGTGCCGCTCGCGGGTGCAGTCATCGTCTCCACGCCGCAGGATTTGGCGCTGATCGACGCGCGCAAGGGCCTCAACATGTTCCGCAAGGTGAATGTGCCGGTGCTCGGCATCGTCGAGAATATGAGCACCTTCATCTGCCCGCATTGCGGCGAGCGCTCCGACATTTTCGGTCATGGCGGTGCAAAGTCAGAAGCCTCTCGCCTCGGCGTTCCGTTTCTCGGCGAGGTGCCGCTGACGATGGTCGTGCGGGAGACCTCCGATGCCGGGCGCCCCATCGTCGCCACCGATCCGACCTCGCCGCCGGCGGTCGCCTATCGCGAGATCGCGCAGCGGACCTGGGCCGAGCTTGAGCGCATCAAGGGCAGCGCGCACGCGGCCCCAAGAATTGTCATGGAAAACTAGGGCGTTGGCAGAAGGGTGACTCAGTTAAGTCGTGAATCAGGCGTAGCGAGTGCGTCGGCACAACCCTTTTTCATTCGCCGCCCGTGATCAGCAAGCTTCGATTCAATCTTCCCCTCTGCGCACTCGGTGCCGGCGCCATTCACGCGCTGCTCCTTGCTGTCGCGTTGCCCATGATCGTCACGTTGCCGGGTGCGATAGATACGGCTGAGACCGGCGCGGTCGAGTCCGCCGAAGCAACCGACACCCCGGCGCTCGCCATCGACACCGGCCCGCCCATCGTCGATCCGCGTCATATCGACGTCGAGATCGTGCCCGTGCCGGAAACCACCGCAGCCACCGCAGCCACGGATGCGCCGCCGTCTGCCGGCCCGACCGTCGTGCCGGACTTGGCGCAATTCGCCGCCGAGCCTGCACCCATCGCCACGCCGATCCCCGAGGATGCGCTGCAGCAGCAGGGCGCGCTGCCGGAGCCTGCACCAGCGCCTACGCCCGCGCCGGTTTCAGCCACGTCGGGTTCAGCCGCCGAGATGCCGACCGGGTCCATTGATACCGACGCGGCCCCGCCGGCTGCGACCGAGCCGACTGCTGCCCCGGTCCCCGAGATCACGCCTGCCGATGATGATGATGTCGCGGAGCCCCCTGCCAGCGCAGCGCCATCCCCCGCCGAAGACGCTGTCGCCACCGTCGTTCCCGCCGAGCCCGCGCCGCCGCTGCCGCGGCGCAAGCCGAAATTCGCGGCCGTCAAGCCGCCGCCGCCGCCCACCCCTGCCAAGACGGCGACAAAGCCGAAGATCCAGCGCAAAGAGGGCAAGCGCCCCTGAACGTCGGGGTGGATTTAAGCAGCGCTACTGCGCTGCTTGATCGATGTCACCTTGGCCGAGGCGTCGAACGCCGCAGGGTAGCCGTAGAGGAAGCCCTGCACTTGCGGGCAGCCGAACTCACGCAGCATGGCGGCCTGCTCCTCCGTCTCCACACCCTCCGCGGTGATGATCACGTCGACCGAACGGCCAAGCGCGATGATGGTCTTAACGATTGCCTTGGTTGCGGGGTCGCGGGGCATGTTGCGGATAAACTGGCGGTCGATCTTGATCTTGTTGAAGGGGAAGCGCGCGAGATAGCTCAAGCTCGAATAGCCGGTGCCAAAATCGTCCATCGCGATCGCCACTCCAAGTTCGCCCAGCCGGTTCAGCTTGCGCAGCACCTCGTCGGTGTCCTGCATCAAGAGGCTCTCGGTGATCTCGAGTTCAAGGCGGTGCGGCGCCAAGCCGGTTTCTTTCAGGACCTGGGCGACGGTCTCCGCGATATCACCGTCGCGGAACTGCGCGGGTGAGAGATTGACGGCAACCGTGAGGTGTTCGGGCCAATGCACGGCGTCGCTGCAGGCGCGGTGCAGAACCGATTCCCCGAGCGGCACGATCAGACCCGTCTCCTCCGCCACGGAAATGAAATGACCCGGCGCGATCTTGCCGTGCACGGGGTGGTTCCAGCGGATCAGCGCTTCGGCCCCGCACTGCATCTCCGTCGGCAGTTCATATTGCGGCTGATAGACGACGTCGAACTCTTCGCGCGCGAGCGCGAGCCGCAGCTCATGCTCGACCGTGCGCCGCCGTTGCAGCGCTTTGTCCATGCTCTCTTCGAAGAAGCACATGCGCTGGCCGCCGTCGCTCTTGGCGCGAGCAAGTGCGATACCGGTATGACGCAGCACCGTGGCGGCTGTTTCTCCGTCGGCCGGGGCCAGAGCAATACCGACGCTGGTCGTGCACAGCATGTCCTTGCCGGCGACCCGCAGCGGATGCCGCAGCACTTCGACCAAGCGGTTCATAAAGGCCATGACGTCACCGAGATTGGTGACGTTGATGAGCGCAATGGCAAACTCATCCGCGCCGAGACGTGCAATCAGGTCCCCATCGCGCAGCGTCGACTGGATGCGCCCGCCGATCTCTCGCAATACGGCGTCGCCGCCGGAGTGATCCGCCGCGTCGTTGATCTCCTTGAACTTGTCGATGTCCAGGCAAATCACGGCGATTTGGCTGCCGACGCGATGCATTCGCGCCATCCCGCCTGTCAGACCCTCGATAAAGGCGCGGCGGTTGGGCAGTCCGGTCAGAGAGTCATGATTTTCGAGATAACGCACCTGCGCTTCCGCGCGACGCCGCTCCTGACTGCGCATGAAAGCGACGACCGCGGGCGTCGCGATGCCGATGGCCAGCAGCAGCACCGTGATGGCTGCAATCAGCCCGAAATAGTTGAAGAGAACGCGGGCGTTTTCGGTTTGATCGAGATAGACGATCAGAGAACAGCGCGGCTCCCCTCCGAGGGAGATCGGCAGGCTGAGCACAGCCAGCTGCGAAGGACCGGACGCGCCCTTTATCTCCCGCAGACGCACACCTGGGGCCGTTGCCGGCGTCGCAGCCGAGTCATCGCCAAGATCGATCCCCGAGCGGCCGCTCGTGAAGCCGAGATCGCCGCTCGCATCGTAAAGCTCGTAGCGCAACACGCGATGCGCGTAGCCGGCGTGATCGAAGATCTGGCCGAGACGCGGCGCCAAGGCGGGTCGGGCGAAAGCATCGAAGACGTATTCCGGTTCAGCGAGTACCTGGGCACGGATGCGCGTCGCGGCTGTGACGGCTTCGCGCTCCAGCTCCAGCTCCAGCACGCTGATTCTGCCGGGCGCAACAAGGGCGGTCGCGGCAATCAGGACGCTGACCAGCGCTAATGCCACCCACTGCCAATGTTTATTGAGTGCGGCCCACTCGACCATCAGCAACCGCAGACGCTTGTTGTTGCAATTACAACCAAATCTAGGCGTCGAGGGTTAAGATGAACGTAAGCTGATTGCTTAATAAAGCATGCCGCAGAAGGACTTATCGACAGGACTGACCGCGATGGACTCCGCTGCTCGCGTTTGTTAACGCATGTTCCGCTTAGCCGCCGGTAGCAGACATATGCCGAGAAACGGTGGGCTTTTCCCCCCGCTCGATCACGAAATCATGCCCCTTGGGCTTGCGTGCGATGGCCGCGTCGATGGCCGCATGGAGAAGCTCGTCGGCCTCGCTTGCCCGAAGGGGGGCCCGCAGATCGGCGGCATCGTCCTGGCCGAGGCACATAAACAACGTTCCGGTGCAGGTCACCCGCACCCGATTGCAGCTCTCGCAGAAATTATGGGTCAGCGGCGTGATGAAGCCGAGCCGCCCTCCGGTTTCGCGGACATGGACGTAGCGCGCCGGTCCGCCCGATCGGTACGAACTCTCCTCGAAGGTGAAGCGGTCGTTGAGCCGGGCCCGCACCAGCGACAGCGGCAGATACTGGTCAGTGCGGTCAGTACCGATCTCGCCCATCGGCATGGTCTCGATGAGGGTGAGGTCGAAGCCGCGTCCGTGGCTCCATCGGACGAGACCTTCGATCTCGTCCTCGTTCACGTCTCTTAGGGCAACCGCATTGATTTTGACCTTGATGCCGGCACGGTCGGCGGCGTCGATGCCGCGCATGACCTGGGCGAAGTCGCCCCAGCGGGTGATCACCCTGAACTTGGCAGGATCGAGCGTATCCAGCGAAACATTGATGCGCTTCACGCCGCAATCCACGAGCTGCTCCGCGTGCCGCCAGAGCTGGCTGCCGTTGGTCGTGAGCGTGAGCTCCTCGAGCCCCGCGCCCAGATGGCGCGACAGGGACCGGATCAGCCACATGACGTTCTTGCGCACGAGCGGCTCGCCGCCTGTCAACCGCAATTTGCGCATGCCCTTGGCGACGAACGCGCTAGCCAGCCGGTCGATTTCCTCCAGCGTCAGCAAATCCTGTTTGGGAAGGAAAGTCATGTCTTCTGCCATGCAATACAGGCAGCGGAAGTCGCAGCGGTCCGTGACCGAGACGCGCAAATAGGTGATGCGGCGACCGAAGGGATCGATCATCTCCTGTGAGCCCTGCGCCATGCTAGAGGTCCTCGTCTTCAATCAACTCGACTCTGCCCTTGCGGCGATAGGTCTTGGCCGCCTTGACCACGCGCTTGCGGAAGCGGGGCTCCGCAAGCGCGGCCGCCGCCGGGCTGCGGCGCTTGACGGTCTTTTTCGGTGTCGTGCTTCGAGCGCTTTTCTTCTTGGCCACGCCGCGGCCCTTATCATCCGAGGTGACCGCCATAGGCTTTCGTCTCTAATATAGGCTTTCGTGACGTTTCAAAAGATGCGAGGCGGCCAAAGGAGCCTTCAGATGGATGAGCAACGCTTCAATATGTCGATGCGGAAGTTTCTGAAAGAGGTCGGCGTCACCTCGCAGCAGGCCGTCGAGCGCGTGGTCCGCGAAGAGGGCTTGGAAGGCAAGGGCAAGTTGAAGGTGAGGGCGGTCCTGACAGGGGAGGGCACAGGGCTGAACCATGTCGTCGAAGGCGAGATCGACCTCGGCTAGTCATGGCAGACCCTTGGCCCACGGAACTCGGCGTCGACAAAGACCGGCGCACGCTGAAGGCAGGCTTCGACAATGGCAAGACCTTCGAGCTTCCGGCGGAGCTGTTGCGCGTTTTGAGCCCAAGTGCCGAGGTGCAGGGCCATAGCCCAGATCAGCGCGTCACGGTTCCGGGAAAGAAGTCCGTGGCCATCGCGCGGCTCGAACCCGTCGGTAATTACGCCGTGCGCATCGTCTTCGACGACGGCCACGACACCGGCCTCTACACTTGGAGCTATTTGCGCGAGCTTGGCGAGAAGCGCGCCGAGCGCTGGCAAGCCTATCTCGCCGAGCTCGCCGCTAAGGGACTTTCGCGCTGAGATTCTGGTCCATGGGAGCAGGGTCCGAAACCCCGAGATTACGATCGAGCTTGTAAAGCACCCCTTGCCCGCCATCGGTCAGGAAATAGACGACGCCGCTATTTACGCGCATATCCCGGATGCGGCCGAGTTCGTGCTTGAAGTAGTGCTGCTCCTTGACCAGGCAATCCCCGGCGACCGTGAGTTGCAGCAGCCGTTCGCCTGCCAATGAGCCCATCCAGATCTGGTCTCGTCACCGTTGGTCTCCACGGCAAGGCCAGAGGGCGCGATGGAGATCGGCACCCAATAACGGAACGGCTGCTCGGTGCCCGGCTGATGGCTGTTCACTCCGAGTGGCCGTCCTGAATAATCGACGCCGTAGGTGGCGAGAGGCCACCCGTAATTGCCAGCGCGAAAGACATGGTTGAGCTCGTCCCCGCCTTGCGGTCCGTGCTCCGTCGACGAGAGCTGGCCGGTCGTGGGGTCCAGTGAAAGCCCTTGCGGATTGCGGTGCCCGTAGCTCCAAATCTCCGGCCGGACCCCTTCGCGGACTCTGAAAGGATTGTCGTCGGGCACGCTGCCGTCCGTGCGGATGCGGATGACCGCGCCTGAAGAATCCGAAAGATCTTGGGCATGATCGGCCTCCCACCGATCGCCGCTGGAGAGAAACAGGTAGCCGTCGGCGCTGAGTGCGAGTCGGGCCCCCAGCATCTCCGGTTTCGCCGCGCGCGTGCCTTCGAAGATGACCTCCTGCTCTGTCAGCCTATTGCGGCTCACGTCCA
>NZ_JBPCOU010000031.1:0-27202 GCF_050999895.1 Methyloceanibacter sp.
TCCGAGGGGGGAGTCCTCCATCCGCGGGGCCGGGCGGCTGGTTCAGGAGGAAAAGCTCACCTTCCGTCAGGCCGCCCAGACCGAGCTCAATACCAAGCTGGCCGAGCTTGCCGTGGTCAAGCAGTCCCTCACGGGCGCCGAGGACCGCGTTAACCGGACCGAGGTGCGCTCACCGGTCGAGGGTATCGTGAACAAGCTCCTGATCAACACGGTCGGCGGCGTGATCCGGGCCGGCGAGCCGATGATCGAGATCACCCCGATCGAGGAGAACCTCTTCGTCGAAGCACGTATAAAGCCCAGCGATATCGCGTTTATCAGTCCTGGGCAGCCTGCAATTGTTAAAATTACAGCTTATGATTTTACTGTTTATGGAGGATTGGAAGGAAAGGTCGAGATGATCTCGTCCGATAGCTCTGTCGATGAACAGACTAAAGAGAGCTATTACTTGGTTACCATAAAAACCGAGGAATCTACGTTACAAAAAGGCAAGGACTCTCTGCCCACTATCCCTGGAATGGTCGCTTCGGTCGACATCATAACAGGAAAAAAGAGCGTCCTAAGCTATGTCCTCAAGCCCATCATTAAGGCCCGGCAAGAAGCATTACGCGAACGCTAAATTTGCACTGCCTGGGCCCTCCAACGGGCTGAATTTCCCCAATAATGGGCAGAATTTCCCCTCTTTAAGCCGTTTTTCGCTGAGCGCCGCTGTCGCGCTTCTCGGTCTGTCGATCCTTGGCGCAAATGCCGCTTTTGCGGGCGCTTCTAGGGACCTGGCGCTGGGTGGGCAGGACATGCCGGCGCATCAGGTCAGCCTCGTCACCCTGCCTGCCGACCCGATGGTCACGGGCGCCATCGCAAAGCCGAAAAAGAGCAAGATGGGCCTGCTCGGCTCCTTGGAGTTCAAGATCGAGCGCACGCCCTTCCAGGCCGCTTGGACCACGCTTTTCACCTGGCCGTTTTATATGGCCTGCCAGGCGGCCGGCGCGGGCTGCTCGCCGGGCTTGCTTGCCTGGCGGAAGCTCATCCACTCGGTGCAGAGCCTGTCGCCCCTCCAGCAATTGCAGCGCCTGAATCCGGCGATCAACGCCATGCCCGCCTATGCGGATGACGACGTCATCTACGGCGTTGAGGACCATTTGGGCCACGCCCGGTGAATTTTTTAAGGGGAGGGCCGATTGCGAGGACTACGCCCTTGTCAAGCTCTTCACCTTGATCGAGCTCGGATTTTACGCCTGACCAGCTCAGGCTCGCGATCGTCAGGGACCGCCGCCGCGGCGTACTCCACGCCATCCTTGCCGTCCGCGTGGACGGCAAGACCTATGTCATGGATAGCCCCCAGAGCCAGCCTGTGGAGTAGCAAACGGTGCTCAAATATGAGCCCATTTATTCGCTCAACACGGTGGAACGCTGGGCGCCCATTGTCACGCCCACGACGAAGTCACGCTTTCTTGCAGAGCTAAACCTGCCACAACCTGAAGGCGAGCAGCAGGGCATCAAACCGAGGGCGGAAGCCGGGAAATCCATCGTGGAGAGCACCCTTTATGCTCCCCACGGGCCCGCGCCGTTCCCTTTGGATAAACCTAGAGCTGTAGGCTAAAGCGGCCACACGCGCTGAAGCCTGCTCTGCCCGGTCAAAAAAGCCTTGATTTCCTGGCGCTTTGGCCCCATTTGATGCCTGTGAGGCGTTCCGGCTGAGACGGCAGATTTTTGACGTCGCTATTTCCGAAAATCCTCGATCGGCAGTGCTGCGCTGGGGAAGTCGCGGGCCCTTTCGGCTAGGATGCGATCCCGGCGCCATACGTGTTGATGCCCATCCCCGGTTCCATCAGGGGTACGTAATGGAAAAAGGTTCGATGCGGAACCAACGGTTCGAAGACGAAAACGAGGGCGCCACCTTTGAACGCCCCGCCGACCGTATCGACCTCCAGCCTCTGGGTGCGGAGAGCGATGACGGCCGCGTGCTTCATGCCGACAATCCCGAACGCGCAGGTCGCGTCGGAAGCGTCGCCGAGTTGTTCGTGCCACACGGGCAGCCGGCCGTGGATGACGACGCCGCGCCTGTGGATCGTGCGCCCGCCGTCGCGGTGGAGCGCGCCGTCGTGGCAAATCCCACGCGCGACCCCCTCGACGCCTATTTCCGCCAGATCAGCACGGGCGACCTCATTTCCCGCGAGGAGGAGATTGCGCTCGCCAAAAGGATCGAAGCTGCCCAACACGCGCTGCTCGACTGTCTCTGTGGTGTTCCGCTTATTGTCGAGCGCGTCGGCTCCTGGGCGGAAGATTTGCGCGAGGGCCGTCTCCGCTTGGGTCATCTGCTCGAAGGCGCTCCGCCCGAGATCGATCCCGATGCCGCCGATGTCGCAAGTCATGACGACGGCCAAGAGAAGGATCAGCCCGGCAGCCCGGCGAGTGACCTGCGCTTGATCGGCGACGCCGCCGCGCGACTCGACGTCATCGCGGCTCTCGGCGCTGAGCTGGGAACGGCAGCGCGCAAGCGCGTGGCGACTCTTGCTCGCGGCAAGACGCCGTCGCGACGCACCGAGGACAGCCTCAAGGCGCTGCTGTCGAACGCGACGAGTGGCATCGCCGATCTCAACCTGCATCAGGACCGCATCGCCGATCTCATGGATCTGCTTCGCACCGAGGCGCGCAGCCTGCGCCAGACCGAGCGCGAGCTGCTTGAGTTGGCTGTCACGTGCGGCGTCTCCCAGGCTGAGCTCATCGACCGCTTTACCGGTCGCGAGCTCGACCCGCAGCTCGTCCGCGACCTCGCTGCACTGCCGGATCCCGCTTGGCGGAAATTGACGCAGGGCCACGCTGACACGATCGCAAAGATCGTATTTGATTTCAAGGCGCTAGCCGAGCGGCTTGGGCTTCATGTCGCTGACTTCCGCGCGACGCTTGCCGGTATCGGGCAGGCGCGCCGCAAGCTGAAGAGGTTGCGCGAGGAGATGGTGCGTTCCCACCTCCGACTCGTCGTTGCCGTCGCCAAGAAGTATCGCGGCTACAGCTCTCTCGACCTTCCCGATCTCATTCAGGAAGGCAATCTGGGTCTCATGCGCGCGGTGGAGAAGTACAACTATCGCCACGGCGTGCGTGTCGCGACGTATGCGACGTGGTGGATCCGGCAGTCCATCACGCGTGCGATGGCCGACCAGGGCCGCATGATCCGCATTCCCGTGCATATGGGCCAGACCGCGCGCAAGGTGCAACGCGAGCGTAGCAAGCTGCGGCAGCAGAAGGGGCGCGAGCCCGACACCGCCGAGATTGCGGAGCGCTCCGGCGTCGCGACCACGCAGGTCGAGCAGGTGATGTCGCTCGTGAGTGAGCCGACCTCGCTCGACATTCCCATCGGCGAGGAAGGCGACACGACGTTGGCCGATCTCATCGAGGCGCCGGATGCTGTCGATCCGCATGCGGCGGCCGAGCTTGCATCGCTGCGGTCCTGCATCGCCGAGGCGCTCTCGGAACTGACTCCCCGTGAGGAGCGCATTCTCAGGATGCGCTTCGGCATCGGCATGTCCGATCACACGTTGGAGCAGATTGGCCAGGTGTTCGGCGTCACGCGCGAGCGCATTCGCCAGATCGAGGCCAAGGCCTTGCAGAAGCTCCGCGACCACGGGCACACGCTCGACACTTTCGCCGAGACTTAAGCCGGGACCGTGTCGGTTCCGGCGGGCAGCCGCGCGCGGGGAGACGAACGCTCGCGATAGCCATTTTCCCTGCTTTTCGTTTGGCGTAAGACACAGCCGGTAGCCCGGAAGCTGCCGGCGCCGCCTTGCGTCTAAGCGGTTGCGAGGATCCGAGCCCTACATGAGCAAAGCCAAACCGAAATCAGCTAAAGGCGCCGGCAGCCTCGAGGCCAAGGACGTGGCGAGCCTCGACGAGGAGCGGGCCGCGGCCGAGTTGAAGCGGCTTGCGCAGGAGATTGCCCACCACGACGCGCTTTATTATCGCGAGGATGCGCCCGAGATCAGCGACGCCGCCTATGACGCGCTGCGGGAGCGCAACGCGGCCATCGAGGCGCGCTTTCCTCATCTCGTCCGCGACGACAGTCCGTCGCTGCGCGTCGGCTCGGCGCCCGTCGAAGCGTTCGGCAAGGTGCCGCATCTCGTCCCGATGCTCTCCCTCAACAATGTGTTCGACGAGGAGGGGGTGCGCGATTTCGTCGACCGCGTCGTGCGCTTTCTCGGCTTGAAGTCACCCGAGGGTCTCGCCTTCACCGCCGAGCCGAAGATCGACGGCCTCTCCATCACGCTCCGCTACGAGCGCGGGCAACTGGTGCAGGGCGCCACGCGGGGCGATGGCTATGAGGGCGAGAACGTCACCACCAATGTCCGCACCATCGCCGACATCCCGCACCGCGTTCGCTCCGACAGCTTTCCGGATCAATTCGAGGTGCGCGGCGAAATCTATATGAGCGGCGCCGCGTTCCAGCGCCTCAACGCCGAGCAGGCTTCGCGCGGCGACCGTCTCTTCGCCAACCCACGCAACGCCGCGGCAGGCTCGCTCCGACAGCTCGACGCCGCGATTACCTCGAGCCGTCCATTGCGCTTCTTCGCCTATGGCTGGGCCGATGCCGCGTATCTGCCGGCCGCGACGCAATGGGACGCATATGAGTTGCTGCGGGCCTGGGACTTTCCTCTCAATCCGCTCATCCGCTTGACCCGTTCCGTCGAGCAAATGCTTGCAACCTATCGCGATATCGAATCAGGGCGGTCGGGCCTCGACTACGATATTGACGGCATCGTCTATAAGCTCGACCGCCTCGACCTTCAGCAACGTCTCGGCTTTGTCTCCCGCTCCCCGCGCTTCGCCATCGCGCATAAATTTCCCGCGGAGAAAGCCACGACGATCCTGCGCGGCATCGACATCCAGGTCGGCCGCACCGGCGCCTTGACTCCCGTCGCCAAGCTCGAGCCCGTCACCGTGGGCGGCGTCGTCGTGCAAAACGCCACCCTCCACAACGAAGATGAAATCGCGCGCAAGGATGTACGCATCGGCGACACGGTCATCGTCCAGCGCGCCGGCGACGTAATCCCGCAGATTCTGGGGCCGGTTGAGGAAAAGCGGCCTAAGGGCGCGAAACGATTCACGTTTCCGATTGTCTGCCCGGCCTGCGGCAGCCACGCCGTTCGCGAGATCAACCCCACCACCGGCAAGGAGGATGTGGTCCGGCGCTGCACCGGCGGCCTCATCTGTCCGGCGCAGCGCGTCGAGCGTCTCAAGCACTTCGTCTCGCGCAACGCCTTCGACATCGAAGGGCTGGGCGAGAAGAACATCAAGAGCTTTTACGACGACGGCCTCATCCGGTCTCCGCCCGACACCTTCACGCTGGAGCAGCGCAACGCGCGGGCGTCCGACAAGCTGGAGGAGCGGGAAGGGTGGGGCGAAACCTCCGCGCGCAAATTATTCGACGCCATCGCCGCGCGGCGCAAGGTGCGTCTAGATCGCTTCATTTATGCGCTCGGCATTCGCCATGTCGGCGAGACGACGGCGCGTCTGCTTGCAAGGACTTACGACACGATCGAGAACTTTCGCGACAGCATGGTGAAAGCGGCAGCGCATCCGGAAGGGGAAGCCTTTGCCGATCTCGACAATATTGAAGGTATCGGCCCTGCCGTCGCGCGCGCCATCGCGGAGTTCTTCGCCGAGCCGCATAATGTCGACGTCGTCGATGAGCTGTTGCAGCACGTGACACCCGAGCCGCTTGAGGCGGTGGAGACGGTGTCGGCCATCGCCGGCAAGACGGTGGTCTTCACCGGCACCCTTGAGCTGATGACCCGCTCCGAAGCGAAGGCGACGGCCGAGCGTCTTGGCGCTAAGGTCTCGGGCACGGTGTCGAACAACGCGGACTATGTCGTCGCCGGCCCTGGCGCCGGCTCAAAGCTCAAAAATGCCCACGACTTGGGTGTCGCGGTGTTGACCGAAGATGAGTGGCTGAAGCTCATCGACAAGGCATAGCGAAGGACCATCGATGCCGACCCCCGCAGCAAGCATTGCCCGTATCCTGATCGTTCTCCTCGCTTGCATGTTGACGGGCGCGGCGAAGGGTACGGCGCCGCTGCTCTTTGTCGTCAACGAAGAGAAAGCGAGCGTCGCGGTCTTCGATACGCACAAGGACACGCAGATTGGTGACGTCAACATCAGTCCTGGGGCGGCTGAGATCGCTGCTGCACCCGACGGCTTGCATCTCTACATCACGCATCCGGCTTATGGGAAAATCACAGTTCTCGACAAGGAGACCATGACCGCTCGCGGGATCGGGATCGGTGGAAGTCCATCGGGGATCGCCGCGAAAGCGGGGGGGCGGGTCTTCGTCACCGACCCCGGCCGCGGCACCCTTATCGTGCTCGACGCGGAGTCAGGCAACAGACTCGCTGAGATCAAGGTAGGGCGCGCGCCTGCCGGGTTGCGGTGTCCCTGTCGCATCGTCGCGCGTTCGTGGCCAACACCGAGGATATCAGCGTGAGCGTCGTTGATCTCGACCGCCATATTGTCGTCGCGACGCTGTCCGTCGGGCTGGCGCCTTCGGCGCTGGCGCTGGCCGACACCGACGACCGGCTCTATGTCGCGGATCTGAACAGCTCCGACCTTGTCGTCTTGAGCGTTCGCAGCCTGCAAACCCTTGGCCAGGTCAAGGTCGGCGCCGCGCCGACAGGCGTGGCCATCGGCCGACGGCGAACGCGTCTTTGTCTCTAACAGGCGTCCGGCACGGTGAGCCTGGTCGATCCCGAAGCGCTCGTCTTGCTGGAACGGATCCGCGTTGCGAGCAGTCCCGGCAGCATCGTCATTAATCCCGCCGGCACCAGGGTCTATGTTCTGAACGCCGGATCGAGCGACATTTCGGTTCTCGATGGCGAGACCGGCCAGGAGTTGAACCGGTTCGACGTCGAGAGGGGCGCGCGCTCTTTGGCCATCACCCCCGCCGGCAGCACGTCCTAGAACGCGTCGAGCGCGCTATCGGCGCAAGATGCCGAGCAGAAGGCCAACGCCGAGCGCAATGCCCATCGCGGAAAGCGGATCCCGCCGCACCGCGTCCTCCAAAGCGGCCACGGCGTCGTTGGCGGTGCTCTGCATGCGGTGGATCTGATGGCCGCCTGCTCGCGCGATGGAGCCGGTCAGGCCTTCGATCTCTTCGCGCAGGCTGGTGACGTGCTTGGCGATCTCGTTCAGGTCGTCCCGCAGCGCCTGCTGGTCGGGCATCTCGGCGTCGTTGGCGGCCATTGTCATCTCCTCGGCAGTTAAGTCGTCGGTGCGGCGGGGCAGTTTAATGCTACTTCATGTCCGCGGCATGTCGCCAGCGGCAGCCATCTTATCGCAGAGCCAACCGCAACAGGTCAGGACCGTCACAGCCTTGATCGAGATCAACACAGCGCTGGCGAAGCGCGGGTGATGACGGAGGCGTTTGGACCACCGCCGTACGACCGCAGCCAGGTGCCTCTGCGTAAGCTGAAAGCGGCGCTGGTCACGCCGGTGCGCGCCATGCGTTGGCGCTACCTGCCGCTGCTCATGATCTATTACGCCTACGGCGCGCTCGGCCTCATCACCATAGCCGAAACGTTTTGGATCAAGGAGGATTTGACGCTGAGCCCTGCCGAGCTTGCGTCGGTTGCCGTATGGCTGACCTTGCCGTGGACCATCAAGATGGTGTTCGGCCAGCTGGCCGATTCCGTGCCGGTGTTCGGCTCCCAGCGCAGGGCTTACGTCTTCATGGGCGCCTCGCTCGTCGCCAGCGGGCTTGTCATGCTGGCCGGCGCCGCCGGCGGCTGGATAGATTTCGCCAGCAAGAACGCCCTCTATATCGCGGCCCAGCTTCTCATCGTGATCGGCATCGTCCTCCAGGATGTCATCGCCGACGCCATGACCACCGAAGTCGTGGACCGCGAGCGGCCCGACGGCAGCCCCCGTCCGAAGCATGAGGTCGAGCGCGAACTCGGCCTCGTTCAGGTGCTGGGGCGGCTCGCGCTTTGGTCCGGCGTCTTTCCGTTGCCGGTCTGTCGGGCTGGCTAGCACAGATTTACAGCTACGAGACCATCTCCTGCTCGGCCTCGCGATCCCCGCGATTTCCCTGACCGGCGCGCTTCTGGTTCGTCTCGATCACACCGAACGCGGACCCGTCGATTGGCGCATCCTCGGTGGTGGCTTTCTCTTCGGAGCGGTGGTGATCGCCATCGGCCTCGGCGGCGTTCCCTTTGGTCAGGAACTGATCTTCCTCGTTTCCGTCACCGTGATTGCGCTCATGCTCTTTCGCATTGCGCAGGAACTCGACGAGGAGCACTCAAGCAAATTCTTTACGCGGCGCTTGTCATCTTTCTCTACCGCGCGACGCCGGGGGTAGGGGAGGGCTATCGCTGTCACCATTGATGTGCTAGGTTTCGATGAAGCCTTCTACGGCACGCGCTGGCACAGATCGGAGCCGGCCTCAGCCGGCGCCTGGCTGTTTCCGACGTCATCACGCGCGAGCCCATCGCCAGGGTCCTGCTCTGGCTCACCATCCTCGGCACGGTCCTGTCGCTGCCGACCATCGCGCTCGCGTTGCGTTGGGACGAGTGGACCGAGGCAATGTTCGGCTTCGGCGCGCGCACGATCGCGCTCGTCGATACCACTGCATCCTCCCCCTTTGCGGAGCTCAGCATGATCCCCGCGCTCACCCTCGTTGCCATCAACGCGCCGGCGGGGCGCCGTGCCACCTGGTTTGCGCTCATGGCGTCGCTGATGAATCTCGCCCTCGTCGCGGGTCAGCTCGAGACCAAATATCTGAACTGGATCTTCGAGGTCGATCGCGGGGCCTACGGCCACCTTCCCGAGCTCACGATTGCCGCAATCGTGATCGGCTTTGTTGTGCCTTTGACCGGCATTCTTGCCTTCGGTCGGCGCGCCACCTGAGGTCCGGTGGTGAGCGGCGGAAGGTCGGGCGGGATAGACGCGACGTGGCCTCCTAGATTTGAGCGGGAAAACTTGGCAAACCTATTGCCAAGCTTGCTCTTGCTAATTCACCACTTCCGGCTTGCAGTGGAGTCTTCCGCGACTCTCTATGGCAAAACAGCCAAAAATAGATAGGGAGCGGATCAAGCGATAGTTTGGGCGCTTTTGAAATGGGTATGGCGCTTGCAGGAGAAAGCCATGCCCGTTGCGAGCGCTCTGGCGGGGAGACCTCAGAAAGCGTGCTGCAAAAGCTCGCACAAACGCTTTGGTATGACCGGCCGGTCCGAACGCAGCTGCTCGTCGCAGTCGGCGCCATCAATTTGCTCGCCGGCATGATCGCCGCCGGCGTCTCCGTGCTCAACACGCGCACCGCAACGCGCGTCGAAATCGAGGCGTCGCTTGAGGTCGCGCAGCGTTTCGTTGCGGCGACCATCAACGAGCTCTCCGCCCGGGGTCGCGGCGATCAGCTCCAGCAAGAGTTGCCACTTCAGCTGAAGCATTTGCGCCATGTGCGCATCATGTTTATGGAATCTGCCGGCCAAATAAACGTCCTGTCGCAGGAACTGGACAAAGCCGACGCGTCTGACCCCCCGGCCTGGTTTGCAGATCTCGTGCGGCCGCAGCTTCCGGGCCGCGCGGTCCGCGTCGTCACCTCCGACATCTCTAATCCCGTGATCATTGTCGGCGAGCCGCGCGACGAGATCGCGGAGGCATGGCGCGACTTCTCTTGGCTTGTGCTTGTTTGGCTCAGCCTTGAGGTGCTCATCCTAGCCGTTCTCTACATCGTGCTGGGCCGCGTCCTTGATCCCCTCGCGCATCTGTCCAAGGGCATGCACAATCTCGAGGATGGCCTCTACGCCACGCGCCTGACACCACCGAAAGTGAAGGAGCTCGCGCGCATCACCAATCGCTTCAATACCCTGGCCTCCGCCCTCGATACGGCGCGAGACGAGAACAGCCGCCTCTATCGCCAGCTGATTTCCGTGCAGGAAGGGGAGAGGCGTGAGATCGCCACCGAGCTCCATGATGAGGCCGGACCCTGCCTCTTCGGCATCACCGCCAATGCGTCCTCGATCCACAAGCTCGCCGAGCAAGTGCCCAACGGCGGCGCCTCGGAAATCTCGCGTCGCGTCGGCGAGATTCTCACCATTGCAGAGCGCCTTAAGCTGATGAACCGCGCCCTCCTAAAAAAGCTGCGTCCCGGCCCCCTCGGCAAGGTCAATCTTTCCGAGCTGATCGACGAGCTTATCGTTGGCTTCCAGGCGCGGCATCCCGACACCCACATCGTCGCCAACCTGAACGGCCTTGCCGTGTCCTATGGGGAACCGATCGACCTAACCCTCTATCGCTGCATCCAGGAGGGCATCACCAACGCCATTCGCCATGGCAAAGCGAGGAACGTGACGCTCGACCTCGTCGAGAAACCCGAGCGCCGCGGCAACGGGGCAAAACCAAAACCACAGCGTACAAGGTTGACTCTCACCCTGACTGACGACGGTAAGGGAATCGCCTCGTCGACGCCGAAAGGCTTCGGTCTCACCATCATGACGGAGCGGGTGCGCTCGCATGGCGGAACCTGCGAGGTTTCGAGCGGCCGCGCCAAAGGAACTATCATTCAGGTTGAGATCCCCGTGCAACGGAGCGTCGATCGCTCACGCGAGCCGGAACGTGTTGGAGGGAATCCGTGAGCCGCGTTCTCGTCATCGACGACCACCCCATCGTATTGCAGGGCTGCCGACAATTGCTGGAGGATGCCGGCGTCGAGCAGATCATGGAGGCGCAAAGCCTGGCCGATGGCTTCCGGCTCTATCGCGCACACAAGCCGGATGTGATCATCGTCGATCTCGCCATGCGAACCGGTGCCCTCGGCGGGCTCTCCTTCATCCGCAGGCTTCGCCTGCATGACCAGAAGACGCCCATCTTGGTGTTCACCATGCATTCGGATCCGGTCATCGTAAGCCGCGCGCTCGAGGTCGGCGCCACGGGATATGTGCTCAAGGATGCGGCGCCCGACGAGATGTTGAAGGCCTACCAGAGAGTTCGCGATAACCAGCCCTATCTCAGCCACGACCTCGCCTCCGAAGTGGCATTTATGGAGGCGAGAGGCACCAGCAATCCGCTGCGCCGCATGACGGTGCGCGAGCTTCAGACCTTAGCCCTTGTGGCGGAGGGCAAGCCCTATGGCGTTATCGCCGAGCAACTGCATGTCAGCTACAAGACCGTCGCCAACACCTGCACGCAGCTGAAGGCGAAGCTAGGCGTGCGCACGCTCCCGGAATTAATGCGGATTGCCATCCAGCATCTGCCGACCGCAACGTCCAAGACACCGCGGCTTTAAGGCGGGCAAGACCCACGAAAGCGGGCCGCAGCAACGTACTCGATTAGAGCGCGGTCGACCGGAATTCCGGTAGGGATCGCGAGTGCCTCGCGGGATCGAGCGTTTTTCTGTCCTGGGATGAGGCGCGCGCAAAGATTCCTGCGCCTGTCACTCGCGCTTTGAACTGACAGTGGTGCGCAGGATAACGCAGTGCGCTGCACCCAAAACGCAAAACTTTGCACTTGACACGGGGGCTGTGAGGCGCGCGCGCATGATGCAGTGCAGCGAACGGAACTGCGTTTGCCAGAATTCATTGCGGGTAGCACTTTTCACTTGCAAACAAATCACATTTGGCAATTATGAGCGGATAGCTTGGCAATGGTTGGGACGCGTGTTTCCATCGGTTTCGATGCCGCTCGTGTCACATTCTGCGTTAAGCTGAGATTTCTCGTGAGGTGTCACCGCGTGATGTGTTCATCCAAGAACCCGCCGCCTAAAGCGGGCGCGAGGCTAGTTCGGTTGCTTCGGCATATTTGGGCAGCCTCCCATATCCACTGTGACAACTTGAAAATTTGCAAGGGCTCGGTGCTCTCTAGGCAATCCGCCTAGGAAGCCAGTTTGGGCTTTTGAGAACAAACTCAGATTCGTTCGGTGAACTGAGTAGCTAGGGAGAGGAGAAAGATATGAATATGAAGTTTGGTGTGCTTGCGGGCACCCTCATCGCTGTGATGATGGGTCTGTCCGGTCAAGCAATGGCAAACTCCGATGAGGAGCAGCTGGCTAGGATTAAAGACCCTGATCAGTGGCCGCTTCCTGGTCGCGACTTCGAGCTTACGCGTCACAGCACGCTCGCAGACATCAATACCAAGAACGTCAACAAGCTGCAGATGATCTGGCTGCAGGGCACCAATGCCCTCCGCGGTCACGAAGGCCAGCCCCTTGTGATTAAGGATGTCGGTGGCAAGACCATGCTGTTCATGGTTTCCGGCTGTCCCGCGATGTCGAACTGCAACGTGGTTCAGGCTCTGGATCTGACCGATCCTGACAACCCGAAGCAGGTTTGGAACTACGTGAAGAAGACCGATCGTGACGAGTCTGCTGTGCCGCGCGCTTGCTGCGACACCGTGAACCGTGGCGGTTCCTACGCCGACGGCAAGTTCGTCTATGGCACTCTCGATGGTTTCGTGATTGCTCTCGACGGCCAGACCGGCAAGGAAGTTTGGGTGGTCAAGCATGCTTTTCCCGAGAAGGGTGAGACCATCACATCGGCTCCGTTGATCGCCGACGACAAGGTGATGATCGGCTTCGGTGGTGACGAATTCGCCGCTCGCGGTCGTTTCACCGCCTATGCCCTCAAGGATGGTTCTAAGGTTTGGGAATGCCACAGCACGGGTTCCGACAAGGACGTGTGCCTGACTTCCGACACCAACAAGGACAACCCGCAGTTCGGTCAAGCTGGTTCAGACCTGGGTATCAAGACCTTCCCGGGCGAGGACTACAAGATCGGCGGCGGCGCTGCTTGGGGTTGGTACAGCTATGATCCCGAGCTGAAGCTGGTTTACTACTCGACGGGTAACCCCGGCCTGTGGAGCCCGCAATATCGTTGCCCCGATAAGACCCACGAAGAGTGCAACACCGGTGAGTTCGACAACAAGTGGTCGATGGTTATCTTCGCCCGCAAGGTTGACACTGGTGAGGCAGTCTGGGCTTACCAGATGACCCCCTTCGATCAGTGGGACTATGACGGCATCAACGAGAACATGCTCACCGAGATGGACATTGACGGTAAGAAGGTCAAAGCTTTGACCCATTTCGACCGCAATGGCTTCGCCTATGTCATGGATCGCACCAACGGTAATCTGCTCCGCGCCACGAAATACGTGACGACGGACTGGGCCGAGAAGGTTGACATGAAGACCGGCCGTCCGGTCAAAGTGCGCGACCATTCTCCGCTCGAAGTTGGCCGCAATGTCTCGACCTGCCCGTCTGCTATGGGTGGTAAGGACCAGCAGCCAGGTGCCGTGGACCCGAAGGAAGGCAATATCTTCTATATGCCGACCAACAACTGGTGCATGGAGCTTGAGCCCCAGGAGCGCACGCACACGAACCAGGGCACGGTCTACGTGTTCGCGAACGTGTACATGTATCCTGAGAAGCCAGGCACGACCGGCAAGATCAAGAAATACGATGTCTTGACCGGCAAGACGCTGTGGGAAATCCCGGATCAATATCCGAACTGGGGTGGCACCATGGTCACCGACGGCGGCCTGATGTTCTATGGCAGCCTCGGCGGTGACTTCCGCGCGGTCGACCGGAATTCCGGTAAGATCCTGTGGAGCCGCAAGCTTGGTTCCGGCATCATCGGCAACCCGGCCACCTGGAAAATCGGTGACAAGCAATACGTTGGTGTCTATTCGGGCATCGGCGGCTGGATCGGTCTGCCTGTGACGGCTGGTCTCGACCTCGAAGACAAGTTTGGCGCCATCGGTGCCACGGCCATGACCAAGGCCGCCAGCCTGCAATTTATCCCGCAGGGTGGTGAGCTGAACGTCTTCCGCGTCTTCGAATAGTCACGACGCTCTAGAAAAAATGGACGCCCGGTGCCTTGCGGCATCGGGCGTCTTTTTCCTGTATAACACCCTGACGACTGGTACCCACGGCGGCCAGAGTTGATGGGATTTTTGTTCCCTTCGCTGGCGCCTCCCTTGAGCAAAGCGAAGTAAGGCCCGTGTCCTATCCCCCCTTTCGTATTCTTGTGGCGATGGCCGTATGCCTCGCTGGTCTCGGCATCACCGCGGCACCTGCCGCCGAAAAAGCCCAGAAGCGAGACCAGAACAAAGAGTTCGACCAGCTCACCCCGAGCGAGCATATCGCGATCCGCGCGGCCGCCAAGGCTGCCTATAAGGGGAAAAAGCTGCGCGTGCTGAACGTCTGCGCCGATCCCGGCAACATGCCGCTCTCGAACATCGAGCAAGAGGGCTTTCAGAACAAACTCGCCACGCTCCTGGCGGAGTCTATGGGCGCGCGTCTGAATTACCACTGGCAGCCCTTTATCGAGCGTGGCCTCACGCGCTCGACTTTCGATGAAGGCTACTGCGAAGTGATGTTCGACATTCCCACGACCCACCGGCTGCTCACGACGCTTCCCGTCTACAAGACGCCCTACGTCCTCGTTTACCGCAACGATAAGGGCCTGAATCTCACCGGTCTCGACGATCCCAGGCTCAAGGATCTCAAGATCGGCGTGTTCCAGACCTCCGGCATTCGCATCGCGCTCGCCAAACGCGGCATCGTGAATAACGTTCAGCTTCAGACCCAGACCCATGATGGGGATCTCGTCCCCGAGAATCAGCCCTGGTATGGGGTACAGCGCGTGCTCGATGGCGATCTGGACGTCGCCGCGGTGTTCGGGCCCTTCGCGGGCTGGCGCAAGGCCGTGAAGAATGAACCGCTGACGATTCTGCCGGTCAATCTCGATGACGACAAAGTGCCGCTCGAGTTCGAGCTTGGCCTTGGCGTGCGCACGACGGATGCATTCCTGAAATACATGCTGGACCACGCGCTGGAGGACAAGGCGGAGGAGGTCGAGAAGATCCTGAGAGATTTTGGCGTGCCGCTCGTTCAGTGCAGCAAATGCATTGTCGCGGGCGATCTGCCGGCCCATGGCAGCTACATCCAGCCCGCGCAGGAGGACTTCAAGGCGCGTCCGGATCTCGCCTCGCCCGACCAGATCGTCACGCAGGAAAGGGTGGAGCGGTGGCTCGAAGAGGGCGCCGACATTACCCAGGAGTTGAGCAATGCGATCATTGCCGGCGACTCCGAGCGCATCAAGTTTCTGCTGAGCAAGGGCGCGGACGTGAACGCGGCCGATACTCAAGGCTGGACTCCGCTGACCAGCGCTGCGCGGCAGCGCAAGGACAAGATAGTTGCGTTGCTGATCGAGAACGGCGCCAACCCGAACGTCGTCGACGGCAATGGAATGACGCCAGTGATCGCGGCGGCGATGCGCGATCACGTTCCATCCGTAAAGCTTCTTCTCGAGAAGGGCGCCAACGCCGAGGAGCCCGGGCCGGAAGGCTTCCGTCCCCTCAATATCGCAATCGCTGAGCAGAGATATGAGGTCGCCAAGGCCCTTATGGAGGGTGGCGCCGATGTGAGTGCGGCGTCCGGCGCCGACGGTCTCACGCCCTTGATGTTGGCGGCGGCGCAGATGGCCCCTGCCGAGGGCGCCATGTTCGTGCCCGGGTCCACCCGACCCATCGACGTGGCCAAGGGTCTTGTCGAGCGGGGCGCAAACGTCAATGCTCAGTCGAAGAATGGCATGACCGCGCTGATGGTGGCGGCGACCCACAACAATCCGCCGATGATCGGTCTGCTTATGGAAGCCGGCGCCGACCCCGAGCTTAAGAACAAGAGTGGCCAAACCGCGCGCGACGTTGCGCAACTTAACGGCAACGCTGAAGCGGCGCAGGCGATCCTCGTCTTGGGTACCGCGCGCGCCGCAAGCGCGCCGGAGAGCAAGGAAAGCACCACCCCGCAATGACACGGTCGATCTTGGGACTTTCGATCGCATCGGCCACGGCGTGTGCCGCGGCCTTATGCTTTTGGGTCGCGGCGATCTCTCCAGCAGCCAGCAAAGACTTCGATGAGGCGGCTGTGAACCAGCGCGTTCAGGAGGTGCTCAATGAGCGCTCCAAGGACGGCGCCTTCGTCTTTCACGATCCCAAGCTGAACGCCGACCTCAACCTCATCTTCGAGAAAATCAAGATCGTGCGCGGCATGACGGGCTATGGCTGGTTCGCCAATGTCATCTTCCACGACAAGGGCGAGCCGAAGAAGCAATACGCCATCGACTTCTGGTTCAAGCCGGAAGGCGAGGAGCTGAAGCTCATGGATATTCGTGTGCAGAAGGGTCCGAAGCGCGACGGCGACAGCTACACCATGATCACGCGGCTGCCGGTCGCGTGGTGGTGGCTGCCGGTGCAGGAGCATCCCGGCGACATGGAGGTCACGCGCGCCTGGCACGTCATGAGCGCGATTCACAATTACATCGCCGCCAACAAAGACAAGGACGGCATGCTGGAGCTCAAGGACGACAAGACCGGCGAGACGATTCCGCTGGAGTTCGTCGAGATGCATCAGCCGATCCGGCGCCTGAAGAAGGACGGGCAATATTTCGCCTGCACCGACTTCCGCAAAAAGGGCAGCCAGGACGAGTATTACGACGTCGACTTCTGGATCGATGAGAAAACGGGCAAGCTCAAGGTGGAGAACGTGAAGATCCACAAGGTGCCCGTGCAGGAGGATGGCATCTGGGTCCAGGAGCCGCGCTACACCTTTGAAGGCATGGATTTCGAAGTCACCCAGTGAAGGCGGACGGCGCCTTTACCAAGTCAAAATGCCGCACCGCGACCCTCCAACCCCAAGTTCTATGATGCCCTTGATCCTGATCAATATTCAGGATTTTTCCATCGTGGCGTTGCATAAAAGAAGGAACCAAGGCTACTGGTGATGTGGCCGCACGCCGACCGAGGTGTCCGGCATCCGTTCTCACCGACGATATTCAAATGCAACAAAAACCGTAGCTAGGGCAAGGAAACGAGAACCGTGAGAAAAATCATCATTGGAATTTTGGGATTAGGGCTGGTCGGGGGCCTTGGCCTTGGCCTTGCGTCTGCCGCCGACACCTCGCAGCCCGCTGCTGGCGGTGCCGCACCGGCTGCCGGCGATGCCGCGCCAGCCGCGGGCGATGCGGCGGCTCCCGCAGCCGGCGCTGCTGGCGAATGCTGCAAGCCTGGCGATACCACGCCGCCGCTCGATCTCATCAAGGCCACGCCGATTGGAGGTCTGCACAATCCCTACAACGACCAGATCGATGCGATGGCCGAAGAGGGACACAAGAAATACCTCTCCTATAGCTGCAATGGCTGCCACGGCGGCGGCGGCGGCGGCGGCATGTGTCCGCCTCTCACCAACGATAGTTGGGTCTATGGCGCGAGCGACGACGTCCTGTTCCGGCTGATCGCTCTCGGCAGCGACGATCTCAAAAAGCTGGGCTACAAGCGCATCAAGCAAGAGATCGTCGTGGGACCGATGCCTCCTTTCGGCTCGATCATTAAGACCTCCGACGAGATGTGGAAGGTCATCGCCTTTCTCCGCGCGAAGAACCCAAGCTCTTTGAAGCGCGCCGGCGAGCCCACCCAAGACCTTTCGGGCGGTCCGCAATAGGGCGAAGCGAGCGTCAGCTTAAATTTTGGTTAGGTTGACCGCAGGACGAGGAATTAGAAGCCTTGGGAGACCCTCCGCAGGTCTTTTACTCTGTGCCGCACGACGGTACTTCAACTGCCCCGAAACATTGCCATATAGTGGTCTTGCCAAAGGGCGCGCCCGTGGGGGAGAGTGCGCCTGCTTTTAAGTGGCAGCTCCGTTGCCACTTTTGGATCTAGTCTTAGGAATGCGTGCCAATTGCCCATGTTTAAGTTGTCGCGTCGTCTTCCTCTTCGTCCTGTCATCGTGTCCCTCGCTCTTGCGGCTGCCGTCCTTTGCGCCTGGCCGCTGATGCAATCGGTCTCGGCGCAGGACGCCACGGATACGGTCCCTGCGCCCCCCGCACCCGCGACACCGGAAAGCGCGCCGCCCGCTGATGCCAAATCGGATGCCGCGCCTCCCGCGGACGCAGCGGCGACGCCGGACAAAACTTCGGTGCGTATCGTCTATCTCGGCAAGCAATATCGGGAACCTCTGCCGCTTTCTTATGCGGAGAAGATCGTCACCGATAAGGGCATTCAGGGCGCGCGACTCGGCGTCAAGGAAGCCAATCTCGCCGGCAACTTTGTCGGCCACGCCTTCGAGCTCGACGAGGCCATCATCCCGTCGGATGGCGATATCGTCGCCAAGGCCAAGGAGATTCTCGCCAAGGGCGACAGCTTCATCATCGCCGACCTGGAGCCGAACGATCTGATCGCTGTGGCCGATCTCCCCGAAGCGAAGAATTCCGTCATCCTCAACATTCGCTCAAGCGCGACCTCCCTCCGTCAGGACTTCTGCCGCGCCAATGTCTTCCACATCATCCCGGATCAGGCGATGCGGGCCGACGCGCTCGCGCAATATTTGATCTGGAAGAAATGGCCCCGCTGGTACCTCCTCAGCGGCGAGACCGCGGCCGATAAGGATTATGTCGCGCAAGTGAAGCGCGCCGCCGCGCGATACGGCGGCAAGGTCGTTGGCGAGAAAATCTACGATCTGCCGCCCGGCGCGCGCAATCTCGATTCCGGCCACCAGCAGGTGCAGACCCAGATCCCCATGGTGACGCAGGCGGCGCCGGAGCACGACGTTGTTTGGGTGGTCGACTCCGCGGATCATTTCGGCGACTACCTGATGTACCGCACCTCCTCGCCGCGGCCGGTCGTGGGAACGCAAGGCATGCAGGCGGTGGCCTGGGATCCGTCTTACACGGAGGCCGGCGGCATGCATTTTCAGAACGCGATTCCGAAGATCGCCGATCGCAAGCCGACCGAGCGTGATTATACCGGCTGGCTTGCCGTCCGCTCGATTTCTGATGCGGCCATGCGCTCTGGCCAGACGACGCCAGCCGAGCTCAAGAAATTCCTCCTCTCTGACGACTTCAAGCTCGAGGCCTTCAAAGGGCAGGCGCTCAGCTTCCGCACTTGGGACCATCAGATGCGCCAGCCGATCATTCTCGGCGGCGGCACGCGCGTGCCGGTCTCGACCTCGCCGCAGGAGGGTTTCCTGCATCCGACCAATCTCACCGACACTCTGGGCTTCGATGCGCCGGAGACCAAATGCAAGCTGCGTTAGTTCAATGACCCCTGGCCGAAGGTAAATCTCATGACAAGACTGACCGTCGCCGCGACCGTCGCGGGCCTCACCCTGTTCACCGCTGCTCCGTCCTTCGCCGCGACGATCTTCGTCTCGAACGAGAAGGACAACACCATCACCGTCATCGATAGCGAGACGCTGAAGGTGATCAACACCATCAAGGTAGATCGGCGTCCGCGCGGCATCGTTCTCAGCCCCGATTTCAAGGAGCTGTTCGTTGCGGCCGGCGATGGCGACATCATCGACGTGATCGATACGGAGAAGATGGAAGTCGTGCGCAATCTCGAATCTGGGCCGGACCCCGAGTTGATGGCCATCGATCCCACGGGCAAGACGATCTACATCGCCAATGAGGACGACAGCCTCGTCACCGTCATGGATATCGCGAGCGGCGAGGTGCTGGCCGAGATTCCCGTGGGCGTCGAGCCGGAAGGCATGATCGTGAGCCCCGATGGCAAGATCACCGTTGCCACCTCGGAAAGCACGAGCATGGCCCATGTCATCGACAATTCGACGCACAAGCTCATTGCCAATGTGCTCGTCGATTCGCGCCCGCGCGAAGCGAAGTTCACGGCCGACGGCAAAGAGTTGTGGGTCTCCTCTGAAGTGGGCGGCACCATCTCGGTGATTGACCCGGCGACCTGGAAAATCACCAAGAAGATTTCCTTCGAAGTGCCGGGCGTGCGCCCCGAGCAGCTTCAGCCCGTGGGCATGGACTTCTCGCTGGATGGCAAGCTTCTCTTCAGCCCGCTCGGTCCCTCCAATCGTGTCGTTGTCATCGACACCGCGACCAAAGAGGTGAAGGATTACATTCTCGTCGGCCAGCGTCCCTGGCATGGCGAGCTTGCCCCGGACGGCAAGAAATATTACGTCGCCAACGGCCTCACCAACGATCTGACGGTAATCGACGTCGCCACGCTCAAGGCGGAAAAATCCGTGCCCGTTGGACGGCTACCCTGGGGCGTGGCGATCAAGCCGTAGCGTTGGTCCGATCTATCGCCCTATCCAGCCTCGCTGCTAGCGCGCCGTCGCGTGAAGGCTTCGGCCGCCCACCAGACGACGAGCGCGCCGACCAGGGCGATCGCGAGGTTGCTGAGGAGGCCGGTGACCCCGACGGCGATGGCCAACGCCCAATGCACGGGATGGCGGAGATCTCTGAGTAAACCGATATGCAGGATGCCGGCTATGGCGAGGAGGCCGGCGAGAATTTGCAGCGGAAAGCTCGCGAGAAGGCTGGCAAGGCTTGCTCCGAAGACGATAGCGAGAGCCAGCAATGCGATGCCCAGGATAATGGGCGTTCCCCCGGTCCTTGACCCGAAGCTGTAATGCGCGGTCATCCCGCCCGCGCCGTGGCAGACCGGCATGCCGCAGATCGAACCTGCAAGCAAGTTCGCGAAGCCTAAAGTCATCGCGAGCCGGCTTGGCTGCACTCTCTCTCCCGCGGAACCGAAATAGGTTCGGGCGACGTCAGCAGTGGCCAGGCAGGAATTGGCGAAGGTTAGCGGCAGCTGTGGCAGCACGAGGGCTATCGCTGCGGCGGTGAAAACCTGAAAACTCAGTTCGGGGAACTCGATCGGCGAGGGGCCCAACAGCAGCGGCCTTTGAAAGCCCAAACCTACCGCCAGGATCGTCAGGGTAACGAGAACGAGAGCCACGCTCAGACGGTGCAGCAGCAAGCCCGCCAAGGTCACCGCGACCGCTCCGCCGACCAGCCACCAAGTTGGCTGGAGATGGTCGGTGAATGCCGGGGGAGGTGCTGTGGTCAGCTTCCAGGCGAGCTGGCAGAACAAGAGTCCGACCGAGAGCTGCACGCCACGAATGATTGGAAGCGGGAAAATCTTGGCCACCCGGTTCAGCAACCCCGAAGCTCCCAGAACCACGAACACCCCGCCCATCAGCAGCGCGCCCGCGGCGATCTCGTTGGAGCCCAGGCCCTGAGCGATGGCGATTGCGCCGAAGGCCTTGAGCGGCTGCACGGGGACAGGAAGCCGGTAGATCAGCCCGGCTGCGATATAGAGGAGGCCGGCCGGCAGCAGGACGGCGGTCGCGGACAATCCGTTTGTGACGATGAGCGCAACCGCAATAGGGACCAGCACGCCAAGGTCTGCGACCGCGCCGGCGAACTCTGCCCGGTCAAACCGTATCGGCGGATCTTTTCGCGCTGCCATGTCCGGCCTCGCGAGTCCCCTCAAATCCGGCTGCGCCATGTCGTTCGCCACGCGCAAACCTTTGCGTCATCAGCCGGCGTCGCTCGCGGCTTGTCCGCCTTCTGCCGGGCTTGCGGTTGCCGTCGCCTTGTCGATCGGGCTGTCGGCCGCAACATCGAAGTGCTTCATCGCCTCGATGATGCGGGGGTTCACGCCCCATGCCCGGGATCCAAAATTGTGAATATCGCCCTATTGGGACTTCCGATCAAGCTCCAGAAGCGTGCTGGATAGCGGCGCGCTGGAGCTGAGCAGCGGCGCAAGCTGCTTCGCCTCGTTAAAAAGGGCGTTGATGAGCGGGGTGAGCGGGTCGCGATGTGGGACGACGAGACCTATCGAGTGAGTAATTTCAGGCTCAACGATGGGAATCGCCCGCACCTTTTCGGTGAGGCCCAGGCCTTCTGCCAGCTTTGCCGGCATCACGCTCGCCCAGCGTCCGGTGCGCACATGGGTGAACAGCACTATGATCGAATCGGACTCAAGCGTCGGCGTGACGACGATCCCCGTCGATCGCAGCAGCCCGTCGATGATGCGCCGGTTCTGCATGTCGGGGGTGAGGAGGCAGAGCGGCACCTGCGCCACCTCCGCCCATGTCACCTGTTCGCGGTCGCCGAGCGGCTGGGCCGATGAGATCAGCAGCCGGTATTCTTCGCTATAAAGCGGCACCGTCTTCACCCGCCCGAGCGGTTCGTTGTCGAGATAGGTCAGGCCCGCGTCGATCTCGAGATTTTCGAGCAGGCCGAGCACTTCAATGGAGTTTCGCGACCAGATCGTGAAACTGACGTCGGGATGCCGCGCGCGGTAGGGCGTCGTAATCAGAGCGCACATTGCGAGTGCTGTCGGAATCGCGGCGATGCGAATTTGCCCGGCGAGGCCGTGCTTCAGCGCGTCGACCTCTTGGCGCATGGCCCTTGTGTCGCCGACGATGCGCCTCGCCCAATCGAGCACGCGCTCGCCTTCCGGCGTGAAGCCCTGGAAGCGCGAACCGCGCTGTACCAGCAAGACGCCGAGAATCTCCTCGAGCTGCTTGATGCCGGCCGAGAAGGTCGGCTGGCTGACGCCGCAGGCTTCGGCCGCGTGGCCGAAATGCCGCTCATGGGCGAGCGCAATGATGAATTCGAGTTTTTCGAGCATGGCGGGCGGGTCCGGGCCGAAACGACAATTCTAGGCCCATTCTATGAATTTATGACCCTTGATAGCAGGATCGCGCCCGCCTGGGACAATCGGGTGTCCTCAATGTCCGCCGTTTTTTTCTTGGCGCGGAAATCCTGATGGCAGCTCTTGCATCCATCCGTCACGGTTTGCAACGCCTTCCAATCTTGGCCACGCGCCAGAGCTTGCTCCAGCGCGCCGGCGGCTTGCTTCAATCCTCGGCGTTCTTTGTGAAGTGGTCCCACTCTTGCCATACGGACGGAAGCGCTTCGCTCGGATGGCCGTCGGTGCCTTCCGGAAAGAGATCGGGGATCTTCGCCGACGTGACACCGATATCGCGCGCAGCCTCCGCGGCCTTTGCGGCGTCGAACGCCGTCTTTCTCTTCGCCATCTCGCCGATCAGCTTCATGTCCCTTTGCTGCCTCTTCATCAGGTCCATGCGCTCCTTGACGACGCCGGTCGCCCCCTCATGCGCCCCGGCATAGGTCGCGATGCCGGCGAACAGGAACGAAACGGCGAGGAAGCGTAGGAGGGAACAGGCTTTCGGTGCCATGCGGAAGCCCCTTATGGGTGCTGCTGTTTGTCGGCAGGTGGCGTTGGCGCGGGCTCGCCGCCGGTTTCGGGCTCCACCGCGTAAAATCTCGTTACCGGCCAGCCTAGAGCCGCCCATCCAAGCCGGCAAGCTCGCTGGCGACCGCAAAATGCGTTACCAACACCAGGCCTTCCCTCCTTGGATTCCTCGAATGGCTCCTGTGAACGAGTTTCCCCGCCGCGCACTGGTCGCCGATATCGGCGGTACCAACGCGCGTTTTGCCGTGGCGGACCTGGAGAGTTTCGCCCTCAGCGAGATCAGGCATGTGCCTTGCGCGACGCATCCGAGCCTTGCCGTGGCGATGCTCGATTATCTCAAGGGACTGCAGGACGCGCCGCACCACGCGGCGATCGCTGTCGCCGCGCCGGTAACGGGCGAAGAGATCCGCCTCACCAATTCGCCCTGGTCTTTTGTCCGCGGCGATCTCTGCCGTTCGGCCGGGTTGGACGGTGTCCTTGTCCTCAACGATTTCGAGGCCCTGGCGCTTTCGCTGCCGCATCTTGGTCCCGACGAATTGGCGCAGATCGGCGGCACCGAGCCCGTCTTGCATGCGGCGAAGATCGTGCTCGGCCCGGGCACGGGCCTCGGCGTTGCGAGCCTCGTCTGGTCGCAAGCTGGATGGGTGGCGGTGCCGGGCGAGGGCGGACATGTGACGCTTGGAGCGCATAACGCGCGGGAGCTCGCCCTCATCGAGCATCTGCGCAAAGGCCGCGACCATCTTTCGGTCGAGCGCGCGCTCTCGGGCCTCGGCCTGCCCGATCTCTATCAGGCCGTGGCCGCAACAACAGGTCGCGCCACCGAGGCGCTTCCGCCGAGCGACGTGGTCGCACGCGCCATGAGCGGGGGCGATCCGGCTGCCGCCGAAGCCCTCGATCTCTTCGTCACTTGGCTTGGCCGTTTCGCCGGCGACGTGGCCCTCGTGCTCGGCGCGCGCGGCGGGGTCTATCTCGGTGGCGGCATTCCACCAAAGCTCCTGCCGCAATTGAGGGCAGGCCCGTTCCGTCAGGCCTTCGAGGCGAAGGGCCGCATGGGCGCGTTGCTTGCGCCCATTCCGGTCTATGTCATTCTCGCCGAGTTCGCCGCCCTCAAAGGTGCGGCCGCCGGCCTGCGCAACGCGTTACTGACCGCCGGCGCCGGCATCACCCGCTTCTAGCGGATCGTGCGGCCCTATTTATACTCGACTTTGAGCACCTGATAGGACTTGCCGCCGCCGGGCGTGGAGACCTCCACGATGTCCTTCTTGCGCTTGCCGAGCAGCGCGCGCGCGATGGGCGAGGTGATGGAAATCTTGCCCTGCTTCACGTTGGCCTCGATCTCGCCGACGATGCGGTACTTGACCTTGTCGTCGGTATCCTCGTCCACCAGGGTGACGGTCGCCCCGAACATGATCTGGTCGCCCTTGAGCTTGGAGGTATCGATAATGTCGGCGCGCGAGAGCTTGTCCTCAAGGTCGGCGACCCGGGCCTCGGTGATCCCCTGCTGGTCCTTGGCGGCGTGATATTCGGCGTTTTCCGAGAGGTCGCCATGGGTGCGGGCCTCGGCAATGGCCTTGATGATGCGCGGCCGCTCGACGGCTTTGAGATGTTTGATCTCAGCCTCGAGGGCGGCATAGCCCTCAGCGGTCATCGGCACCTTTTCCATGTCAGTCAACGCTCCTTTGGAGGCCCTTCCGACCGACCAATGTCGAGGAATAGCCCAGTCTAAGTCAAGAAAGAGGTGATGAGCCTCGCTACTGAGGCGTCTCGGTGAAATGGCGGGCGTACTGGCCGATATAGCTTTGCAGCGGGGCGACCTCGAGGCTGCCGGATCGGAGGGCCTTGATCGCCTCGGTCACCGCCGCCGCGCCCGCCACGGTTGTATAATACGGCACGTGGTTGAGCAAGGCCGAGCGCCGGATGGAGAACGAATCGGCGAGCGCCTTGGCGCCCTCGGTGGTGTTGAAGACGATATCCACCTCGCCATTGGTGATGGCGTCCACGATGTGTGGCCGGCCCTCCAACACCTTGTTAACTCTCTCGCAAGGCACGTCCATCGCATCGAGATGCCGCTTGGTGCCGCGCGTGGCGATGATGCGGAAACCCATCTCGGCCAGCGCGCGGATCGGCGCCACCACCTTCTCCTTGTCGGCGTCCTTTACCGAAACGAACACCGTGCCGGTGAGAGGAAGTTTGCTGCCGCCCCCGAGCTGGCTCTTCGCGAACGCGATAGCGTAGTTGCGGTCGATGCCCATCACCTCGCCGGTGGAGCGCATCTCCGGTCCGAGCACGGGGTCCACGCCGGGGAAACGCGCGAACGGGAACACCGCCTCCTTGACCGCGATATGATCGAATTTCGGCCGGTCGAGCTGGAACGAGGCAAGCTTTTTGCCGGTCATCACCTGCGCCGCGATGCTTGCGATCGGAAGGCCAATCACCTTGGCGACGAACGGCACGGTGCGGCTCGCGCGCGGATTGACCTCGAGCAGGTAGATATCGTCGTTCTGGATCGCGAATTGCACGTTCATCAGCCCCACGACGTTCAGGGCGCGCGCGAGCTTTACGGTCTGCTGCTCGAGCTCCGCGATGATCTCGGGCTTCAGGGAGTGCGGCGGCAGCGAGCAGGCCGAGTCGCCGGAATGCACGCCGGCTTCCTCGATATGCTCCATCACCCCGCAAATGAAAACGTCCGTGCCGTCGGCGATCGCATCGACATCGACCTCGATCGCGTCACGCAAATAGGAGTCGATGAGAACCGGGCTCTTGCCCGACACCACGACGGCCTCGGCGATGTAGCGCGCGAGCTGCTGCTCGTCGTGGACGATCTCCATGGCTCTTCCGCCGAGCACATAAGAGGGTCGTATCACCACGGGAAAGCCGATTTCCATTGCGATCGCCACGGCCTCTTCGGCCGAGCGCGCGATGCCGTTGCGCGGCTGCTTCAGCCCGAGCCGTTCGACGAGCGCCTTGAAGCGATCGCGGTCTTCCGCGAGGTCGATCGCATCGGGCGAGGTGCCGAGGATGGGCACATTGACGCGTTCCAGCGCTTCGGCAAGCTTGAGCGGCGTCTGCCCGCCGAACTGAACGATGACGCCTTTCAGCGTGCCGTTGGTCTCTTCCTTGCGCACGATCTCGATCACGTCCTCTTCCGTCAGCGGCTCGAAATACAGCCGGTCGGAGGTGTCGAAATCGGTCGACACCGTCTCCGGATTGCAGTTGACCATGATGGTCTCGAAGCCGTCCTCGCGCAGCGCCAGCGCGGCATGCACGCAGCAGTAGTCGAACTCGATGCCCTGCCCGATCCGGTTCGGCCCGCCGCCGAGCACCATGATCTTGCGGCGCGCAGTGGGCTGGGCCTCGCATTCGTCCTCGTAGGTCGAATACAGATACGCCGTGTCGGTGGCGAACTCTGCAGCGCAGGAATCCACGCGCTTGTAGACCGGCCGCAGGTCGAAGGCATGGCGCAAGGCGCGCACGGCCGACTCGTCGGTATCGGTAAGCTGGGCGATCCGTGCATCGGAGAAACCCTGGCGTTTCAGGTGCCGCAGCCCGCGTGCATCGAGCGCCCGCAGGCCGGCGGCCGAGACTTCACGTTCTGCGATGATCAGGGCCTCGATCTGGTCGAGAAACCACGGGTCGACATGCGACAGGGTGAAGACTTCCTCTACCGACAGGCCGGCGCGAAACGCATCGCCGATGTGGAAGATCCGTTCCGGACTCGGCTCGCGCAGTTCCCGTTTCAACGCCGCGAGCCCGTCGTCAGTCGCCAGGTCGAGTCCGGTCGGATCCAGCCCGGTCTTGCCCGTTTCCAGCCCGCGCAGGGCTTTCTGTAACGACTCGGCGAAGGTGCGGCCGATGGCCATCACTTCGCCCACCGACTTCATCTGCGTGGTCAGCCGGGCATCCGCCGCGGGGAATTTCTCGAAGGCGAAGCGTGGAATCTTGGTGACGACGTAGTCGATCGACGGCTCGAACGACGCCGGCGTCTTGCCTTGGGTGATCTCGTTCCTCAATTCGTCCAGCGTGTAGCCCACCGCGAGCTTTGCCGCGACCTTGGCGATCGGAAAGCCGGTCGCCTTGGATGCCAGCGCGGAGGAGCGTGACACCCGCGGATTCATCTCGATCACCACCACCCGCCCGCTCTGCGCATGGATGCCGAACTGCACGTTGCTGCCGCCGGTGTCGACGCCGATCT
>NZ_JBPCOU010000040.1:0-9897 GCF_050999895.1 Methyloceanibacter sp.
GCCCAAGGTCCTGTGCGGACGCGCTGCCGGCGATGCGGCCGAAAGCCTCAAGCCCGTTCACGGCATGGCCTGCGCCCTCCCGCACCACTGCTTCCTGCAAAGCAGTATCGGACGTGAAGAGATTCACGTCGCTAAAGGGCGGGCTCTGGTTCTGGATTTGGTCGTCGTGGCGCATCGTTGGAGCGGCCATCGTTCCAGCCTGCCAAAGACTGGTTAGAGGAAGCTTACGCTATTTTGAGCCTAAACTTGCCGTCAAAGCTGTCCCGGCCTATACAGTCCCTTTAATGAGCATTGCGGCCGAAGCTCCCCCTCTCTCCTTTCCGCACCGCCACCTTCTGGGAATCCAAGGCCTTTCGCGGAACGAGATCACGGCACTTCTCGACCTTGCGGGAGAAGCCGCCGACCTCAATCGCCGAATCGCGAAGAAACGGGACGATCTTCGCGGTCGCACCCTCATCAATCTCTTCTTCGAAGCCTCGACCCGGACCCAGAGCTCTTTCGAGCTGGCCGGCAAGCGGCTGGGCGCCGACGTTATGAACATGTCGGTCTCGACCTCCTCGGTGCAGAAGGGCGAGACCCTGATCGACACGGCCGTCACCTTGAACGCGATGCGCCCCGACCTTCTGGTCGTGCGTCACCATGCGGCCGGCGCGGTCGAGCTCCTGGCGCAGAAGGTCGATTGTTCGGTGATCAACGCCGGCGATGGCAGCCACGAGCACCCCACCCAGGCGCTACTCGATGCCCTGACCATCCGCCAACGCAAAGGCCGCCTCGCCGGGCTCATCGTGGCGATATGCGGCGACATCCTGCATTCGCGCGTTGCGCGCTCCAACATCATCCTGCTCAATACGCTCGGCGCCCGCGTCCGCGTCATCGCGCCCTCCACCCTGCTCGGCCGCGGCATCGAACGCCTCGGCGTGGAAGTCTACACCTCGATGCGCCAGGGCCTTCAGGATGCCGATATCGTCATGATGCTGCGGCTCCAGCGCGAGCGCATGTCGTCGAGCCTGGTGCCGAGCCAGCGGGAATATTTCCATTTCTTCGGCCTCGACTACGACAAGCTCGCTTGCGCCAAGCCTGACGCGCTGATCATGCATCCGGGCCCGATGAACCGCGGCGTGGAAATCGACTCCAATGTCGCCGACGACGCGAGGAGCGTCATTCGCGAACAGGTGGAGTTGGGCGTCGCCGTGCGCATGGCCGTGCTCCAGGCCCTTGCGCGCAACCTACCAAACAACCGATGACCATGACGCCCCACAGTCCCGGCCAGCGCTCGACCCAAGCACGCACGGTATTGGTCAATGCGCGCCTGTTCGACCCGGCTTCCGGTCTCGACCAGATCGGCGGCGTCCTCATCGCCGACGGCAAGATCGCCGATCTCGGGTCTCATGTCGGCGCAGACTCCTGCGGCAACGCGGAGATCATCGACTGCGGCGGCAAGATGTTGGCGCCGGGCCTCATCGACATGATGGTCTCGACCGGCGAGCCAGGATACGAGCACCGCGAAACGCTTGCCAGCGCCAGCCGCGCCGCCGCCGCAGGTGGCGTGACCACGATCGTCTGCATGCCGAACACCGATCCCGTGATCGATGACGTCGCGCTCGTCGACTTCATCCTGCGCCGCGCGCGAGACACGGCTTTGGTCCACGCGCACCCGATGGCTGCGATGACCAAGGGTCTTCTCGGCGAGGAGATGGCGGAGATCGGACTCTTGCGCGAGGCGGGCGCGATTGCCTTCACCAACGGCAAGACGAGCCTCGCCAATGCCCGCGTTATGCGCAACGTCCTGGCCTACGCCAAGGACTTCGACGCGCTGATCGTGCATCATCTCGAAGATCCGCATCTCGCCCAAGACGGCGTGATGAACGAGGGCGAGATCGCGACGCGGCTCGGCCTGCGCGGCATCACGCCTGCGGCAGAAACGATCATGCTCGAGCGCGATCTGCGCCTCGTCGAGCTCACCGGCGCGCGCTATCACGCCGGCCAAATTTCCTGCCGTGCATCGCTTGAGCTGATCGGCGCCGCAAAGGCGCGCGGCCTTCCGGTCACTGCTGCGGTCTCCATCAATCACCTGACCTTGAACGAGAACGACATCGGCTCCTATCGGACCTTCTTTAAGATGCGGCCCCCGCTCCGCGCCGAGGAGGACCGGCTCGCGATGGTCGAAGGCGTCGCGAGTGGGACCATCGACGTCATCGTGTCCGCCCACGATCCGCGCGGCGCCGAAGGCAAGCGCCGCCCCTTCGCCGAAGCTGCCGATGGGGCCGTTGGGCTTGAAACTCTGCTAGCTGCCGCGCTCCGCCTCTACCACAACGGCGAGGTCGATCTAGCGACGCTGCTCAAGGCGCTTACCGCCAACCCGGCCAAACTTCTCGGCCTCGCCAGCGGACAGCTCATCAAAGGCGCGCCGGCCGACCTTGTCCTTGTCGACCTGGCGGCGCCCTGGGTCGTGGAACCGGAGCGCCTGTGCTCGAAATCGAAGAACACGCCCTTCGACGGCGCGCGCCTGGAGGGCCGCGTGCTGCTGACCCTCGTTGCGGGGAGGACAGTCTACAACTACGCTGATCAGCAGCAAGCCGCCTGACGGCGCGAGAACCGAGGGATGGCCGTGTCTTTCCCCGCCGATATCAGCAATGCCCTCCTTTATGGTCTCGTCTTCGCCTGCGGCTATCTGCTCGGCTCCATCCCTTTCGGTCTCATCCTCACCAAACTTGCCGGTCGCGGCGACATTCGCGCCATCGGCTCCGGCAATATCGGCGCGACGAACGTCTTGCGCTCCGGCAGCAAGGCACTGGCCGCCCTCACCCTTGTGCTCGATGCGTTAAAGGGCACGGCCGCGGTTCTGATCGGCGCGCATTGGGGTCCGGAGACCGCGATGCTCGGCGCGCTCGGCGCGTTTCTCGGTCACCTCTTTCCGGTGTGGCTCGGCTTTCGCGGCGGCAAGGGCGTCGCCACCTATATCGGCGTTTTGCTCGGGCTTTATTGGCCGGCCGCCCTCGCCTTTTGCGGGGCATGGCTCCTGATGGCCCTTGTCACGCGGTACTCCTCGCTGGCGGCGCTCGGCGCGAGCGCGGTCCCCCCGATCATACTCGCCGCAAGCGGCGACTGGGAGATGGCGACGCTCGCTCTCTTCTTCACCGCGCTCCTTGTCATTCGCCACGCATCCAACATCGGACGTTTCCTCCGAGGCGAGGAGGGCCGCATTGGCGAGAGCAAGCTCTGAGGGCAAGCGCGATCGCGGCGTGCGTCTCAATGACGCCAGCGCCTGAGTTGGCTCAGGCTCATTCGCAGCGAGAATATCGGACCCGCCACCGAGTTTATTATTGGGGGGTTACCCGAACCTGCCATGCCGATCTGCCTTAGAGTGTGCTTTCGTCTTTCAACGTCGCCCGCAGAATTCCGTTATTCCAAGAGCTGCCGCGCCAGCAGCCGGATTTACCTTAACAGACTGCAAGTTGTGTTTGTTATTCGATGCGACTAGAAGTTGTCAACCGGCGGCGGCCGAATTTGACACCGGGCGATGGAAACACCATTTTCCGCAGTTAGTAGGGACCGTCCCGGCCCTTAAGCCCTGAGCCTGACGCAATTTGCGCGGCTAGGAAGTCTCATGAACATCGTCATCGTCGAATCGCCTGCCAAGGCAAAGACCGTCAACAAGTATCTCGGGCCCGGCTACAAGGTCATCGCCTCCTATGGGCATGTGCGCGACCTGCCCTCGAAAAATGGGTCGGTCGAGCCCGACAAAGACTTCGAGATGCACTGGGACGTGGATCCCAAGTCGGCCAAGCGCCTCAACGAAATCGCCCAGGCGGTCAAAGGCGCCGACAAGCTGATCCTCGCAACCGACCCCGATCGCGAGGGGGAGGCCATCTCCTGGCACGTCCTCCAGGTGCTCGTTCGCAAGAAGGCGCTGGACCAAGTCGCCGTCGAGCGGGTGGTCTTTAATGCGGTCACAAAAGAGGCCGTGCTGGAGGCGATGCGGCACCCCCGCGAGATCGACGGTCCCTTGGTCAATGCCTATCTCGCCCGCCGCGCACTCGACTATCTGGTGGGCTTCACCCTTTCCCCCGTGCTCTGGCGGAAATTGCCGGGCGCCCGTTCCGCCGGCCGCGTGCAGTCGGTTGCGCTCCGGCTCGTCTGCGACCGCGAGCTCGATATCGAGCGCTTCAAGACGCAGGAATATTGGTCGATCATAGCCCATCTCGCGACCGCCAAGGGCGAGACCTTCCAGGCACGCCTTGCGGCCGTCGCCGGCAAGAAGCTCGAGAAATTCGATATTCCGGATACCGACGCAGCCGAACGTCTGAAGGCCGCTCTGGAAAATGGCCGCTCCACGGTCAGCAATATCGAGAGCAAGCAGCATCGCCGTCACCCGGCTCCGCCCTTCACCACCTCGACATTGCAGCAAGAGGCCTCGCGCAAGCTCGGTCTCTCGCCGCGTCAGACCATGCAGCTCGCGCAAAGACTGTATGAGGGTGTCGATCTCGGCGGCGAAAGCGAAGGCCTCATCACCTATATGCGCACCGACGGCGTGCAGATCGCGCCGGAGGCCATCACGGCCGCGCGGAAGCAGGTCGAGAAGCTGTTCGGTGCGCGCTACGTCCCCTCCTCGCCGCGGGAATATCAGACCAAGGCGAAGAACGCGCAGGAAGCGCACGAGGCTATCCGGCCCACCGATTTCACCAAGGAGCCTGATAAAGTCGCTCGCTATCTCGAGCCCGACGCGGCGAAGCTCTACAAGATGATCTGGCAGCGGACCTTAGCGAGCCAGGCGTCCAGCGCGGATATCGAGCGCACCACCGTGGACATCGATGTGCAGGGCAGCGACGGCGCCGCCTATGCGCTAAAGGCCACCGGCTCGGTCGTTCGCTTCGACGGTTTCCTCAAGCTTTATGAGGAAGGCGTCGACGATATCGCAGGCGAGGACGGTGCGCGTCTTCCAGCCCTCGCCACGGGCGAAAAGCTCGACGCAAAGCAGATCGAAGCCAAGCAGCACTTTACCGAGCCGCCGCCGCGCTACAGCGAGGCGACACTCATCAAGAAGATGGAAGAGCTCGGCATCGGCCGGCCCTCAACCTATGCCTCGACCTTGAACGTGCTGCGCGAACGCGAATATGTGCGCATCGACAAGAAGCGGCTCTACCCTGAGGACAAAGGCCGGCTCGTGACCGCCTTTCTCGAGAGCTTCTTCCGCCGCTACGTCGAATACGATTTCACCGCCGACCTCGAGGAGAAGCTCGACCTCATTTCCGCCGATCAGCTGTCGTGGAAGGATGTGCTGCGGGACTTCTGGCGCGAGTTCATTGCGGCCGTGGACGACATCGGCGATCTGCGCATCACCCAGGTGCTCGACGCTCTGAACGATCTGCTCGGGCCGCATATCTTCCCCGAGCCGGCCGAAGGCGGCGACGCGAGGGCTTGCCCCTCCTGCGCCGAAGGCCGCCTCAGCCTCAAGGTCGGACGCTATGGGGCCTTTATCGGCTGCTCGAACTATCCCGACTGCCGCTTCACCCGCCAGCTTGCCAATACAGGGGAGAAGGGCTCCCTCAACGGCGAGGCGAAGGTGCTCGGCGTCGACCCCGTAAGTGGGCTTGACGTCACCCTGCGCAGCGGCCGCTTCGGCCCCTACGTCCAGCTTGGCGAGGCCGAGGGCAAGGAGAAGCCGAAGCGCGGATCGATCCCCAAGAGCTGGGATCTTGAATCGATCGATCTGGAGCGCGCGCTTGCGCTCCTGTCGCTTCCACGCGAGGTCGGCGCGCATCCCGAGGGCGGCAAGCCCATCACTGCGGGCTTCGGCCGCTTCGGGCCGTTCGTTCAGCATGACGGTAAATATGCGAGCTTGTCCGATCCCGAGGAGGTTTTCTCGGTAGGACTCAATCGCGCGGTGAGCCTGCTCGCCGAGAAAGCCGCGAGCCGCGGCCGCCGCAGCGCCAATGTCATCAAGGAACTCGGAGACCATCCCGAGCTTGGCGGCCAGATTCAGGTGCTAACGGGCCGCTACGGGCCGTATGTGAAGCATGGCAAAATCAACGCGACGGTCCCCAAGGACCACGAACCGGAAAAGTTGACGGTCGAGGAAGCCGTCGCCCTCATCGCCGCCAAGGGTGGAGACACTCCGAAAAAGTCGGTACGGAAGAAGCGCAAGCAAAGCAAAGACACCATCGAAGAAACGGCGGGTTAAGCGGGGGGCTGTGACGAAATCTCGGGCGCCTGCACGCAGCAAGACGGCAGGCAAACTTCCCTCGAAGCAAGACATTCTCGATTTTCTCAAAGCGTCGACGGCGAAGCCCGGCAAGCGTGAGATTGCGCGCGCCTTCAACATCAAGGGCAACGACCGCGTCGCGCTGAAGGAACTCCTCCGCAGCATGGCCGATGACGGCCTAATTGCGGGCTCGCGGCGGGAGCTCGCGCGACCGGATGTCGTGCCGCAAGTAGCGGTGATCGATATCGTCGAGCGCGACCGCGACGGCGAGTTCATTGCTCGTCCTGCCAACTGGGAGGAGAAGCAAGGACCGGTCCCGCGCATTCTCGTCATCAAGGAGAAGAGCAATACAGGACTAGCGGCAGGCATCGGAGACCGTGTGCTTGCGCGCGTTGCTGAGCGCGGCGGCAACGCCGACTATCCCTATCAGGCGCGCGTGATCAAGCGGCTGGCACGAGCGACGCAAGGCCTGCTCGGAATCTTTCGCAAGCTACAGGGTGGCGGCGGCGTCATCGATCCAATCGATCGCAAGCAGTTGCGCGAATGGAGCGTTCCGCGCGGTCAAACGGGCGACGCCGAAAACGGCGAACTCGTCCGCTTCGAGATCGCGCGTGCATCACGCTTCGGCGCGCAGAGCGCTCGCGTCACAGACCGGCTGGGCAGCCCCGAAGCCGAACGCGCGACGAGCCTCATTGCGATCCACACCCACGGCATTCCCGAAGTGTTTTCCGACGCCGCGCTCGCCGAGGCGGAAGCTGCTGCTGAGCCCGACGCGAAGCGCCGCGAAGATCTGCGCCACCTTCCCTTCGTCACCATCGATCCCGCCGACGCCCGCGACCACGATGACGCCGTCTGGGCCGAGCCCGATCCCGATCCCGCCAACCGCGGGGGCTGGGTCGTCATGGTCGCGATCGCCGATGTGGCGTCCTACGTGAAACCCGGAAGTGCCCTCGACAGAGAAGCGCGCAAGCGCGGCAACTCAGTCTACTTTCCAGACCGCGTCGTGCCCATGCTGCCCGAGCGCATTTCCAACGACCTCTGTTCCCTGAAAGAAGACGAGACACGGCCCTGCCTCGCCGTGCGCATGGTGTTCGACAAGGATGGGCGGAAGAAAAGCCATCGTTTTTTGCGCGCCCTGATGCGCTCGGCCGCGAGCCTCGCCTATCAGCAGGCGCAATCCGCGATTGACGGACGCCTGGACGCCGTCACCGAACCTCTGCTCAAAACGGTGCTGCGGCCGCTTTGGGGCGCCTATGCGAGCCTCGTGCTGGCGCGGACCGAGCGCGCCCCGCTCGATCTCGATCTCCCGGAGCGCAAGATTCTGCTCGATGAGAAGGGCAAGGTGCGCGACGTCATTACCCCTCCCCGCCTCGACGCGCACCGCTTGATCGAGGAGTTCATGATCGCCGCCAATATCGCGGCGGCCGAGACGCTCGAAGCCAAGCGCACGCCGCTGATCTACCGTGTCCACGATGCACCGTCGAAGGAGAAGCTCGCCTCCTTCGCGGAATTTCTCGGGACGATCGGACTGTCCTTCCCGAAAGCAGGCACGTTGAAGCCGTCGCATTTCAATCGCATCCTCGCGCAGACCCGCGGGTCAGAGACCGCCGACCTTGTTTCCGAGGTGGTGCTCCGGAGCCAGTCCCAGGCGGAATATGCGCCGGGCAATTTCGGCCATTTCGGCCTCAACCTCAGGCGCTACGCGCATTTCACCTCGCCCATTCGCCGTTACGCCGATCTGATCGTGCATCGCGCGCTGATAAGGGCGCTCGACCTTGGTCCCGATGGCTTGAGCGACGTCGAGATCGCCGAACTCGAACCGATCGCGCAAGCCATCTCCGGCACGGAGCGGCGCGCCATGCTGGCGGAGCGCGAGACCGCCGACCGGCTGATCGCAGCCTATCTCGCCGATCGCATTGGCGTGCGCTTCCAGGCGCGGGTGTCGGGTCTCGTGCGGTCAGGCCTATTCGTGCGGCTCGCTGAAACCGGCGCCGATGGTTTTGTTCCGGCGTCGTCGATCGGGCATGAATATTTCGTCCATGACGAAGCGCGCCAAGCTCTCGTCGGCGAGGACACTGGTGCCGCCTTTCAGCTCGGCGATTCCGTGGAGGTAAAGCTCGTCGAGGCGATCCCGACCGCAGGCGCCCTCCGCTTCGAGATGCTGAGCGAAGGCCGCCTCATCGGCGGCAAGCCCAAGCGGCGGCCGGCGAGCAAAACCGGCCGCCCCGTTCAGCGACAAAGTCGCACTCGCAAACGCCGCTAAAGGTGCCTAAGTAAACGCCTGCAACTGCAAAGGTATGACGGTATGCAAAAGACTGTTGAGCCCGCGAACGTGAACCTTCCGCAGCGCGATGGACGCGCCACCGGCGAACGCCCCTTGCTGCGTTCAATGCTACGAGGCGCGCTGCTGCGCTGCCCTGCCTGTGGCGGCGGTTCGATGTTTGCGCGTTATCTGAAGGTCGTCGACGACTGTCCGCGCTGCGGGGAGGCGCTGCATCATCACCGAGCCGACGACGCGCCCCCTTATTTCACCATCTTCATTGTCGGCCATATCGTGGTGGGCCTCGTCCTCTTCGTGGAGATGGCTTACCGCCCGGCTTTGTGGGTGCATGGCCTGCTCTGGCTGCCCTTGACGATCATCCTCGCCGTCCTCTTCCTGCCGCCCGTGAAGGGCGCCCTGGTGGGCCTGCAATGGGCTCTCCTCATGCATGGCTACGACCCCAATGCCGAGGAGGAGACGATCGACGCCTTCGAGCCCCTTCCCGAGGACAGCCGGGCCCGAGGCTAACAGCCTCCACGGCTTGACTTCCCGTTTCTACAGAGTAGGTTTCGCCCTCTTCAGTTAGCCTGCCCGAGGACGATATGGCCAAACCCGTCACCCAGAAGATCAAGCTCGTGAGCACCGCCGGCACGGGTTATTACTACGTGACCAAGAAGAACCCGCGCAATCAGACCGAGAAGCTGATGTTCAAGAAATACGACCCGGTCGTGCGCAAGCACGTCGAGTTCAAGGAATCCAAAATCAAGTAGTTGGGGAGTCTTTGGGGTTCTTGGGTTTCCGGCCCGCAGCCAAAGGCTGAAGCGGCAGCTCCGAGATATTCTATCTGACCTAAACCAACGACGAAGTGTCGTTGATTAGGTGGCCGGCCGAAACGCGACGCTTACGAGGAGGCCACTCAGCCGCGCTCCGGCCGGCCGAACCCCACGGACCCAGGAGATGCGGCGGACCTGAGCATTCCGCAGGGTTATCCGAAACTGACCGTAATGTGGGGCGCGCTTAGGCCTCTCGCGCTGGCGCCCCCCAGCCTTGTACATTGTGCCAACTCGTCGGCACCGGATGGAGCATAGACGAGCCCGCAATTAAGCGGAAACAAATTTCTTCAAATGCTTAATACGCCAAAAGATGAGGCAGTGTAAAGCCTTAAGGAGAAGCGTTCAACTGCTGCCTCAAGGTCGAGCTCCGCGCACGCAGGGCGGTCCATCGTTATACGGTGATTCGGGAAAAGCTGTCCGCAGACCCACTACGCGGCATCTGCCACGACGCGGTTGCGGCCATCGCGCTTTGCGCAATAGAGCGCCTGGTCCTGCCCGCTTCAGAATGAGCTCAGGGGTATCGTCCGGGAATTCCAGCGCAGCAACCCCTACGCTTGCCGTAACCTGCAGCGTCCCGATGCGCTCGCCGGCGTGAAACGGTG